>JBMYUM010000251.1:0-6178 GCA_049605375.1 Phycisphaerae bacterium
TGGCTTCAACAGAGAGTTTTCCCGCCTCTATCTTGGAAACATCAAGAATGTCGTTGATGACACCAAGCAAATGCTCACCATTTCGCTGAATCGTACGAATGGCATTCACCCTGTTCTCAGGCGCCTGAAAAATATCACCGTCCTCAAAGAGGAGATCCGCATAGCCCAGGATGGCGGTCATTGGCGTACGAATCTCATGGGACATGTTGGCCAGAAAATCACTCTTGGCCTGACTCGCCGCCTCGGCCTGCTGCTTGGCATCAATGAGCTCGATCTGAGCCTCCTGCAATCGCTTCGATTCGGTGATTGCACACTGCACCGCTTCCTCGGTGCGCCGCGCCGCCGCTCCGATGACGCGTGTGAGAGGCCGGAATACAAGCAACGCCTCCACCACGAGGACAATCAGCGCGAACAACGCCATGCCGATTTCCAGATAGCGTAGCCGAGCGAGCTTGGAATCAGACTCCACCTCATAAGACTTCACAATTTCATTCATCAACGGAAGGAAATCGTCAGCCGCGTGGTGGACTTGTACGGCAATACCATCGATTTGCGCAAAATGATCAGGCGATCCGCCACGGGCAGTAGCAATCGTCAATTGATCGACGCCCGCCAACATGCTCTCGAGATGCGGTTCCAGACCATCAAACATCAGCTCAACGGAAGCCGAATTCTCACCACCGAGACCAACGGCCTTATTTCGCTCACGCAGATTGGCATGTGCCTCCACCAACTGCGCAACCGATGCCGAAAGATGATCAAGGCTCGAATCCAACATGGATTGATCGTTGGCTCGGCATGCCATGGCAAGGAACGCTGTCTCGGAGGAAACACGCTGACTCAGCATGCGCTGTCGGCCGGCTACGTTGATCAGGGTGCTGTCAGCAGACTTCGAAGCAATAACGACATGAAGAATAACCTGCGTCAATATGACCAGACCCGCAGTCACGCCCAACGCCAGAATCCACATTCTGCGCAGTCGCCCGGCCAATGACATCAAGGCGATCGAGTCACTGCTGTTATCTTGGACTGGAAGTGAACTGCTCATATTTCTTCGCAACACGTCTTTGGGAATCGATGAGGCCTCGTACCACGTCTGCCCCGACATGGTTTAATTCCGGATGTTCCCAAACACCTCCCCGGCAAAGAACTGAAGACCAGGGAATTAACGCTAGTATGATCGGAAAAGCCATCCCCCGACTCCGCTCCAAAAACCCTGATGTCCTTGCCATGTACATGGTAATGAAGGACCGAGAAACAGGACAACCTGGGAATGGCACATAGAAAATTAGAGGACGCTCCTCTTCGTTGGCAATCGTGAAATTCGACCAAAACGCCCATTACGACCAATCTTGCGTATGCTGTCCGATAATTTGACATCGATGAAGGTAACCGCTGATACCACGACGATGTGGCACGTGCCGAACAACACGTGATACGCCCTGGGCGTAGACCAAAAACAGAGGACTCGGAGCACCAAAGAGTTGCGCCCGAACCTCCTTCCGAAGATTCCCCATGGTCGTTGCTGGAGAACCCCAACTAACGCATCAGCGAGTGAAAACAAATTCTGATTGCCGTTTCCACCTCCGTGGCCATTGTCGGAAAACGGTCCTCGACCATCTGTCTGCGCTTCGGCTGGAAGTCCCTCACCTTCGAAAGGCCGGCTGACCATCTTCTTCAAGATATCGGAATGTCGTTCAGAGAATGGCAAGCGCCGCGATGGCGGCACGCATGGAGATCTGGAGAGTGAGTTGGAGAATGAGAAGAACAGTTCGGGCATGGGCGGACCCACAAGTAATGAGGGTCCGCACTGTAAAGGAATCAGGATTCTGAAATGAGACGCTCGAATCGCGTTGGCCGGAAGCTGTGCCGGTCAACGTATTCAGTCTGCGGTGCGAACAAGCCAGATGTTGCGACGGCTCCCCTTCGCATCGTCTTCGATACTCCCCGTCGCCATGTCCACGAACCAGGCAAGGTCAGCATTGGCCGCAAACGAGGTCGATGTCCAGAAACCGCCGACAGTATCAACCCCTACAAAAGGATGATCTGCCGGAAGAACAGGTTCGTGTTGTGAGAAATCGACCAGCGTCATCAGTTCGCGCCGGTTGGGAACGCGCCAATCGGTATGAACAGCGGAATACCCCTCACACGATGCGACTTTGCGATTGCGATTGAATGACGTTGCGGCTGCGATCGCTTGCTCCCAGCTTCCACTTCCCTGACATCCGGCATCGCGCAACCACATCAGCCCGGTCAGTTCGTCTGTCACCGTCCCATCGCCGTTCTCAACGAAGCGTGCACCACTCAGGCTGATACCAACCTGCGAAGAACCATCATCGCCATCGGCAAAACTCTCGATCTGACCGGTTGCTGCCACCGATGCGGTTCCGTCAGGGCATACCTGTCGCACGGGCAAGAGACTGGACGCGACCCGGCTCTTATTCTCGGCGTGAAGCAACGCTCCGCTCTCAAAGTCGACCACAAACGCTAAGGTCTCGCCACGGCCGGCAAATGTCGTACTGGTCCAATAGGTATTGGCCTCAAACAGGTTGAAGCCCTGATCCATCAGCCATTCATTCGGAGCGGTCTCACCGCTGTTGACCAGCGTCTCCAGCTCCCGAGCGTTAGGAAGACGCCAATCCGTAAACCCCAGGGAACATGTATCGTGCAATCCGGCATTCATCTCGTCGACAAACCGAAGCGCTTCATCCCAAGCCAAACGACCGTCGGGAATACCATCCGTTTCAAAATCCGGTGCGTTGTTCAAAATGCAACTGGCATCACCCAACCACATCAAACCGGTGCTGGAATCCAACATCGTCCCACGCGAACAACTCACGAAGCGGTCTTCACCAGCAGCCGTTCCGAACTCGAAGTTACCGTCGTCGCCCTCAGCAAAGCTGTCGACCTGCCCGGTGGCAAGAGGACTCAGTGAAGCGCCTTCGACAGCGCAACAGGAAGCGCACGAATCGCAATTGACATCTTCGACTCGACTACCAAGCGTTTCGCTGCTGTCACAACCGCTGGAGATCAGGATCATCAGAGTAAACGACATACCGACAGGCAACCAGCCCAGACTCTTGCACATGGCGACTTCCGTTATCCTTGGTGTTGATGTTGGATGCCACGCTCACAGGAGGTAGCAATCGTTTTCCACAACGACGGCTCTATCGGCTCACCAGGGCAATCGCCTTTTGCAACGAATCTCCGGTTTGAACCGGTATCGATTGACTTCATCAACGTCCTCAAATCAGCGTTTCAACCACGGCCGACGCCAGACACTATAGGCCCCAGTCGCTGCTGTTATGCCCACGGCAGAATCGAATCCGGTCCATGGATCGTCCACACCATTGTTACACGTGATCCCGTTCGGCAATTCATTTCGGTTTACCTGAAAAGAGAGACTACATCTGATAACCAATAACAGGTCAGGGCCTCAAAGCACTTGGCTTCGGCACCCACTTCACGTCCGCGAATGTCAACAAAAAGAGAACGAGAGTTCGACTACCCAACTTATAGGCCGCCGTACCCAACAATATTCGGCCAACTCGTCTATCGCGGAGGCTTCAATGCCGATGATTTTGACGCGTACCTTGAGTCAATTCGGTTGGGGTTGTCCGAGTGCTATCGAGGGAAGTCATGGACTCGAGCCCGAATGGGAAAATCCTGGTGGTAGAGGACGAAGCGGATCTTCGCTTCCTGCTCTGCGCCCACCTAGCCGCTGAAGGCTTTGAAACACGCGAAGCGTGTGATGGTATCGATGCCCTTTCGATGGCACACGAATTCGCCCCCGATCTGATCATCATGGATGTCGGACTGCCACGAATGGATGGCGTCTCAGCAACTGCCGCCCTTAAGGCAGACGTGAAGACCGCCTACATTCCCGTCATCATGCTGACCGCACGGTCCACCACCAACGACATCATTCGAGGCCTCGACGCCGGGGCACAGGAGTACCTCGCCAAACCGTTCGACATGGGCGAACTCCTGGCTCGCGTCAAGACTGTTCATAACCTCGCTTCAGCACATCGAGACCTTGACCGACTGAATCAATCTCTCGAAGCGCAAGTTGATGTCAAAACCAAGAGGCTGCAACTGCTCTACGACTTTGTTCGAAACCTCAATAAGGCAAACAACCGTGACGTCATTCTGGAGAAAACCGTCGAGGCGGTTGGGCAACTGACCCAGGCCAAGCGGATCTCAATTCTCATCAAGGACAGCCACGGCGAAAACCTCATATGCGAACGCGCTGTCGGCATTGACCCTGAAATTGTCAGCCAGATCAGCATCCGACCGGTGGAGGGCATCGCCGGTCAGGTATTCAGCAGCGGCAAAACCGTAGCGGCCATGGCGATCAGCAATGAACCCACCGAAGAGAACGGAAAAAGCGAGCCGTTTCTCAGCACACCACTGGTCTCCACCTCACTCCAATCTGAAGACGGCGTCCTCGGTGTTCTCAACATCACCGAAAAACTGGAATGCTCGGCTTTCAGCAAGGAAGAAATTGAATGCGTTCAGTCGATCGCCGATGCCGCCGCGATCGCACTCAATAACGTGCAACGAAGAGAACGCCTGGAAGAATCCGTTAAGGTGCTCATCCGAACCGTAGGACACCTCGCCGAATACCGCGACGAAGAAACGACCCGCCACCTTGAGCGCGTCTCCATCATGTCCGGAATCCTGAGCGAAACCATGATGCGCGAAGGGATCTACGGCGATCAGGTAAACAACCGGTTCGTCGATATGATCGTTCAGGCCGCCCCAATGCACGACATCGGAAAAGTTGGTATTCCCGATGAGATTCTCACCAAACCGGGCTCGCTGACGAACGAAGAATTCGATGTCATGAAGACCCACACAGTCATCGGACAACGGGTGCTCTCCAAGGCTTTTGACCCGATGAACCCGATGCCGTTGCTCTCGATGTGTATTGATATTGCTTACTGTCACCACGAACGGTTTGACGGCAACGGTTACCCGCGCGGACTGAAGGGACAGGCTATCCCACTTGCCGCTCGTATCATCGCGGTTGTCGATGCCTATGATGCCATTACGAGTCACCGACGGTACAGCAAAGCGAAAGACCATGAAGAAGCTGTCAGCATCATCCAGAACGACGCCGGCAAACACTTCGATCCGGAAGTTGTGCGGGCGTTCGATCTAAGCCAGGAGCAATTCCGTCGCATCGGACAGAAATTTGGCGAACAGATGACCGCCATCGAAGCGACCTGACCAGTAGGAACGGGCACGCCTCTCACCACTCGCACCACTACAGTATCGACATCACCGCCAGTGTCACCAGAAACAGCGGCACGACGAGTACCATCAACAGAAAACAGTAGCCTGCAAAAAGACGAAGCGGCACGCGCGTCAAACCGAGTAAGGGAATGGCCCAGAACGGCTGGATCATATTCGTCCATTGATCCCCATAGCTCAACGCCATGACCGCGGTCGCATGATCCACACCAACTTCATACGCAGCCCGCAAGACCATCGGCCCCTGAACGATCCATTGCCCACCTCCGGAAGGAACCAACAGATTGACGGCACCCGCACTAAGGAAAATCGCCGGCGGTAGGCACTGACACGGAGACACCCCCGTCACGCCTGCCACGGCAATCGCACTCTCCGCAAACCAGCTGGAAACAGCCTCCGCAAGCCCGGACTCCGACATCATCGCCTGAATACCCGCATAGAGCGGAAACTGAATGATCACACCCGTAACGGAACGACCACCGTTGGACATCGCTTGCGCAAACGACTGGACATCGCGATGAAGAAGAAAACCCAAACCAAGGAACACCGCAATGACAAAGTTCAAATCAACCGACGCAAGGCCGTTCTGCCACAATCGGAAAGCCAGTGCTGTCAGCAATCCCGTACCCACAAACAGACCGGCCAATCGACTTGCAAGACGTCCCCACCCCGCGGATTCACTGAACACCGTTGGCTTCCCAGGCGACTCTTCATGCGCGACGTTCCTGAGGGTGAGTCGGCGCGCTTCCGGCTCCAGCCGAAGGGCCCCACGCCCTGCCGCATCGGGAGCACCGCATTCTCGAGCACCGTCAGTTCCGGCAGCAGGTGATAGAACTGAAAGACGAAGCCGACGGACTGCGCGCGGTAGCGATTGCGCGCTGCGCCCGACATCGACTGCAGGGTTCGTCCCTGGAAGGCAACC
>JBMYUM010000252.1:0-6171 GCA_049605375.1 Phycisphaerae bacterium
GCGGCATTCGCCAATGTAAAGGGACCGACACGATCACGTCGTAGCTGTGTGATAACACCGCCGGCACCCACCGCCGCGCCCAAATCTCGAACGAGCGAACGAACGTACGTTCCCCGGCCGCTGCAGACGTCAAATTCGATCTCCGGCCACGCGTAGCGCCTCAGGTGAATCCAATAGATGTCGATCCAACGGGGAACCAGTACCACGGATTCATTACGACGAACACGCTCGTAGGCCGGCAACCCGCCATACTTGATGGCCGACACCAACGGCGGCATCTGCTGGACGCGCCCTTCCCAGGATCGGCAGGCCGCCTCAATCTCGTCGCGCGACGGCGGTGTCGCACAATCCACCGCTTCCATGGGTGAATCGAGGTCCAGCGTCTCGTTGGTGACGTCGAGCCGAGCAGTGGTTCGGTAGATCTTGGGATGATTCATCACCGATTCGACCAATTTGGTCGCACGCCCGATGCAAATAACCAGAACACCCGTCGCCCGCGGATCCAGCGTCCCGGCATGACCACTCTTGCGAACGCGGGTCAATCGTCGCAACCGGTAAACCGCTTGAGCGGATGACATCCCTGCAGGCTTATTGAGATTGATAATTCCTTCAACGGACATGTGTTCATTCATGAGTAAGCCGGGAACACGGAGTACCGTCGGCCCAACAACCGCATCGTCGTTGATCCGACTGCGCTGCGAATTGCCCAACGCCGCTCAACGTAATACGTCGTCCGATCTGGCCAATGTCCCGGTGGCGGAGAACTGCTCACCATCCCAGGTTAGTTCAAGCAGTCCGTCGAAACGATGCCGTACGACAAACTCGGTTGGAATGCCTTGTGACGGCTCAAGCTTCAACGTCGAGAATTCATACCGGTACAAGCCCGTCTGTGTCTCTTGAGCGATGCCCGAATTGCGCGTCGCGGTATATCGGCCGTCGTCAAATGAGATATGCGATAAGGGAAACGCGACATCCTCCGGGTCGACCGCAATCGTCTCCCAGGTTCCCTGCAGCTTGCAGCCCGCAGTGGAAGAAACCAGAGCCCCCAGGACAACCATCCGCGTTGCCATGCTGTGCACCCTGTTGATCATCATTCAGTCCGCCCTTCCTATCGATACTCGAGATCCACGCGGCGGCTTTGAGGCACCGTCCCGACAAGAGCGCGTCCCCGAGTTGCGGGTCCCGATCACCCACTTTATACTCGTGTTATAAGGTTGCGCGGGTCGAAAACAATGGACGTTGGACTGAATCATGCCAATATTCGAATACACTTGTGCTGAATGTCAGCATGAATTCGAGCTGTTTCTTCACTCAGCCGGCAAACGCGGGAAAGCAGGAAATTGCCCCACGTGCGGCAGTGCAAAAATAGAACGCCGCTTCAGCGTGTTCGCAGCCCGCGATCAGGGCATGAGCAGTGAAGCCCCGCTTGGCGGTGGCTGTGGCCGATGCGGTGACCCGCAGGGTCCGTGCGGCAATTGAACGCAACAGATCCGACGGTATGCGTGCATGCAGACGCTGAGTCCCCCAACGGGAGTCAATCTTGACCGATAAGCCTGCCAACAAGGCAACAATATATGCGCCGCTGGTGGGCATCCTCAGCTGGCTGGTTCCAGGTCTTGGACACTTGTTCCTGGGCGATCGCGTTCGCGGCTTCACCCTGATGGCAACGATCACCCTCACCTTCTGGACGGGAATCGCGATCGGCGGCGTCCGCGATACGATTGATTCGAGCCAGCGCCGCCTCTGGTACACAGCCCAAATCTGCTCGGGCGGCCATACCCTGCTGGCAAGCGCCTGGGGCGCGGGCGTTCGGCGTTCGACCACCGAACAGGATCGCATGGCTTCGCCAACGCATTGGGGTTCCATTGATATTGGTGTGCACTACACCGGTATCGCCGGACTGCTGAACATTCTCGTCATTCTTGACGCCGTCGGCCGGACCGAAAACAAGTTCGGTGCACATGGCCCGGCAAAGTCAAAGGACACCCGCAAGGATGGAGATCCCTGATGCCGATAGCCATCCCCGTCTTCATCGCCGACCTCTTCATCACCGGGATTGCCCTGTCCAGCACCCAACGGTTCTTCATGATGCTTCCGCTCTGCCTCGCGGTTGCCATCGTTTACAAGACAACCAGACTGGAACGCCTGCAAGATGTCCCCAAGGCAACAGCCGTCCTGTGGGTCACAATCATTCTTGCCATGTACGGCGTCGGAACGGGTCTGTGGCTGATGTTTAATTTGCTCACCTGACGAAACCTAATTTCGACTCAATGACGTCAAGTTAATGACAAGGGGAGGTCGCGTTTGCCATGCACTGTGTTTCCAAACGTATTATCAACAGATTCCTCATCGCAACGACAGTTGTCACCTTCACGCAAACCGTAGGGGTTGACGCCTCTGAACCGGAAGCCGTGCAGCGCGAGGCGTTCGATCTCGCCTACGCCAATGAGCAGTTTCGCCGCGTCACCATGCTTGGCATCCAACTGGAAAAGGACTTCCCAGGCCATCCCCTCACCCGCTATCGCCTTGCCTGCGCCTACGCCATGATCGAACGCCCGATCGCGTCCGGCCAGTGGCTCAAGAAAGCCGCGGAGGTCGGCTTTTCCGACATTCATCTTGCATCCAATGACGTCCACCTCGTTAGCGTACGGATGGATCCCGCCTACATCGAAGCCCTCAAGCTGATTCGTAAAAATCATGATCGGGGTGTCATCGGCGGCCATCACACCGGCAGTCGCCCGATCCAATACGTCCCGAAAGATCTCGGAAAGGAACAGATCAGTCCGCTGCTGGTCTTGCTGCATGGCTACGGAACGGACGGGCACGACATCATCAATCCCTGGAAGACCATTGCCGACGAATTCGACCTCAGGCTTGTCGCACCTCAGGCACCGCATCCAACACAAAACGGATTCCGCTGGGGCCCGGCTGACGAAGCCGAACCGATCATCATGCGCGCCATCAAGTACATGGAAGACAATTACCGGATCGATCGGCAGCGAGTCGTTCTCTCCGGGTTTTCCCAGGGCGGACTCCTCACCTACGCCATTGGTCTGAAGCACCCCAAGAAGTTCAGCGGTTTGTTGCCTATCGCCGGACGCTACCCCGGAATGAACCAGGCCGAGAAAGCCCCACAACCTCAGTTACCGAAGATCTTCATCATGATCGGAACGGACGATCGCCCTCTCGCGGACAATCGGAAGGCTTCCAGGGAATTGCAGTCGGCCGGATACTCGGTCAAGCTGAATGAGTACGAAGGCGTCGGTCATCACCTGCCGGCAAACTTTCGCGAAGAATTCAAAGAGGCGCTACGGTTCTTCTGGCCGAACTGAGCCGCCGGTTTCAAGCGTCTGTTGTGCTTACCTGCCGCCACAAGATGACGACAAATGCTCCTGAATCGCTTCGGTCTATGCGTTCGCCAGGAAATCGCGCATGAGCGGGACGATCCTGTCGCAAGCGTCTTCCACCACGTAGTGGCCCGCGTCGGCAAAGCGATGGACATCGGCCTGTGGAAATCGCGCCTTCCATTCGGCAAGAAATGCGTCATTGAAGCAGAAATCCTGTCCGCCCCAGCAGATCAGCATGGGCTTATCTGCCAGCCCCGGCAACAGGGACTCCGTTTCGGCAAGTTCGGCATGGCTCGGCACACGTGGACCGTAGGGAATGTCGCGAACGAAGGCGAGGTGCGCGACACGATCCGCGTAGCTCCGATACGGCGCAAGCAGACCACGTGCAACGTCACGCGGAAGCCGTTTGCCGCTTCCCACCGCCATGAACAGCGCCGCTCGCGCAAAGCCGTTCAACCCTCGAATCGACACTTCACCCACCAATGGAAGCCCGCTGAGCCAAATCCGTAAAGGCCCCGGCGTGCCCAGCCAGGCAGCGGTGTTGAAGACGACACTCTGCCTAACCCGTTCGGTGTTCCGGGCCGCCCAGCCGAATCCAATGGCCCCGCCCCAATCATGAACCACCAGCGTCACATCATCCACGCCAAGATGATCCAGAAGCGACGTCAGATTCTCCGTATGCTGCCGGAGGGTGTACGGGTACGACTGCGGCTTGTCGGACATCCCGCATCCCACATGATCAACGGCGATCACACGATGTTGATCGCGAAACGCCGTAATAAGTTCTCGAAAGTAGAATGACCAGGTTGGATTGCCGTGCACCATGACAAGGGGCGAACCTTCGCCCTCGTCCACGTAGTGCATCTTGACGCCACCAAGATCATGAAAGTGGGATGAAAAAGGATAGAGATTACCCAGCTGCTGCCGAACCGATACTGCGGTCATGATTTTCCTCGGTCGACGCTTACCACGAGGTACCAAGCATGACGCAGCTCAGCCCGCTGCCTATGCCAAGCAACGCGATCTTCTCGCCGACAGCCGGAGGTTCCTTCTCCACCCCCATCGCCATCGTCAATGGCAGCGAGACGGAACCGACGTTCCCCATGAACTCGAACGTCGAAAAATCACGCGACTGATCAAGACCGATCGCTTCATAGAAGCGATCCCGGTGCGTCGCCCCGACCTGATGGCAGAACGTCCGATCAATGTCGTCGTCGCCCCACTGCATCACTTTCTTGAAAGCACCCCAAGTCTTGGATGCCAGAGCACAACCCATGTCCAGGAGCGTTTCAGCATCGGTCGACATGCTCATCGCAGCATCACCGCCGAAACCGGTATCAGCGCTACCGCGACACAATGCGTTGTGCTCGGTCGCGCTGCGAACGACACCACCCAACAAACGATGCTTCGTCTTGGAAACCGATTCGTGCGTCATAACCAATGCCGCGGCACCTGAGCCAATCGTCAACGATGCAAACGCCGACTTGAACTCCCGGCGAGTCATGTCGTGCGCGTTTTTGAGCTGATCGATCGTGGTCTGAACCAGGTTGCGACTGCTTTCGCCGGCGACAACAAGGCCACGCTTCACCTGACCAAGTTCGATCATGTTCGCAAGTGAAACCATGCCGTTGAGAAATCCAAGGCAGGCGTTGGAAATATCATACAGAGTGGACTGGCTTGGAAGTTGAAGCTTGTCGTGCACAATGGAGGCCGTCGACGGCTCGATGCAATCCCGCGACACGGACGTATTGATGAGGCACTCGATCTGATCGGGCGAGACGTCGGAAGCTTCCATCGCTTTTCGACCGGCCAACGCACCGCCGTCACTCGGCATCGTCCCGGGCTCCCAGAACCGACGCTCACGAATCCCCGACATCAACTCCAGTCGGCCCTCATGCGTGCCGAAACGAGCGTAGACGTCAGCCAGCTCACGCTCAATCGCCACCGAAGAAACCACTTCGCTCGGAACCACATAGCCAAATGACTCGAGGCACACTTTTTCGTATCGCAGCATCCGGGAAACTCCGCGCCGACAAACACAAACCTGACGTCCATCAGTACCAGGCAGGCCCGTTATACCGCACCGATCAAGCTGGAGGTGGGAAAGGAGACCGCCGTGGAGAACCCGGCATTATAGCGAGCTCATCGTAAAGGAATAGACCACCCCATCGCGACACCGCGACGACCATCACGGGAGCGACTTCGGATCAACCGCAGGCCGACCATCAGCCTGATAGAATGCGCGCCAGATCGCATCGGCAAACAACGCATGCGCGGCCTCATTGGGATGCGGATCAGCACGATTCACGATCAGGGTGGATCGATTCTGCTCTGCAATGACAGGAAACAGGTCAACACACTCAACGCCGGCCTGCTCAAACAGCGAGCCCACCTTTCGGCGTACTTCAGCCCCATCAAAAGGAGCCGGTGGATCGACGATGAATGGCAACAGCACAACGCGCACCGGCACATTTTTTCGACGGCAAACTTCGACCAGCGTCCCCAATTCCTGCGCATGACGACGCCACGTGGGTTCCTCTCGAAACCCCCGCATCAACCAGGCATGGTAGTCCCGAACCGTCGGCACCCGTGGCAAAATCAACCGCGTGTACATTTCGTAAAGCAGGCAGGAGAAATCAGGATTGAGCCAGTTCGACTCCGGCGGCGTGGTGGGATCGAAATCCTCGCCCACGAAGTTGGTGGTGTAGCTGCCGTCCACGAAGGCCGCCTGATCCAGGGCCCAGCGGTGGAACGGGAGGTTGTGGATGGGCCCGTGCAGGACCATCTCCTCGAGGACCCGTTTGCTGCGGGCGATGCAGAGTTC
>JBMYUM010000253.1:0-6136 GCA_049605375.1 Phycisphaerae bacterium
GAGAATCGAAAGGCGAAGCAGATTCTCGGCCATGACCGAATTCCCAGATGGGATGGCGTTATCACGCGGATTTTTGCTGCGTGCGATCAGTTCTTCACCGTCATCGGCGGTGAAGAAGAAACCGCCGCCATTGTCATCGTGATAATGTTCAATGGCCGTATCGGTGAGCGTAACAGCTTCTTCCAGCCACCGGCGATCAAACGTTGCTTCGTAGAGATGAAGTAGTCCGTCAACGAGAAACGCATAATCACTGAGGTAAGCGGTCAGTCGCGACTTGCCGTTTCTGGCGCTGCGCAGCAGGCGTTCATTACGTTTCAGCTGCGACAGGATGAAATCGGCCGCCCGTACGGCTGCATCTCGATACTTGGGTTCGTCAAGTATGGAAGCGCCACGTGCGAGGCTTGCAATCATCAGACCGTTCCAACCGGTTAGCACCTTGTCGTCCAGCCCCGGGTGTGTTCGATGACTGCGGATCGATTTCAGTTTCTCGCGCCAAGCCCGGAGCTTCTGCGACAGTTCACCGGCATCCATGTTGTTTGCTTCTGCAAACGAATCATGTGATTGAAGCATATGCAGGACATTTTTGGGGCCCTTGGGGGCATGACCGGTCGGATCATACCAGTTGCCGTCGGGCTTCACGTCGTAGTAGGCGCAGAACGTGGCAGCGTCTTCCTCACCAAGTGCGTCCTCTACCTCGTTCACCGTCCATATATAAAACTTGCCCTCAAGACCGTCACTGTCTGCATCACGGCTTGAGTATATTCCGCCTTCCGCGCTCTGCAGATCTTCTATCACATAATCGAAAATGTCCGATGCGACCTGCGCATGAAGTTTGTTCCCGGTAACCAGATACGCGTCGAGATAAGCGTCGGAGACCATCGCCTGGTCGTAGAGCATCTTTTCAAAGTGGGGGACATGCCATTCGACGTCTGTGCTGTACCGGCAAATGCCGCCACCGATGTGATCGTAGATCCCGCCTCGTGCCATATTGTCCAGCGTGGTATCCACCGCCTGCATCAACACCGACTGTGGAGCCTTGGCATGGACACGAAGCATCAACTCGATGGCCATGCTCGGTGGAAACTTGTTGGTCCCGCCGCCCGACATGCCACCTCGTTCTTTATCAAAGTACTTTGCCAGGAGGCCGGCAACCTGCTCCGGCACGGATGCCGGAATCACGCCCTCAGCCTTTGGGGCGCCGGCAGCCCATGCCTTGAACCAGGCCTGAGCGCTGTCCGCACCCTCCGTGATACGCTCCCGTTCGTGCTGCCACGTGTCCGCGATGCTCATCAGGACCTGCATGAAGCGCTCGCGCGGAAAATACGTTCCGGCAAAGAACGGCGAACCGTCCGGACGTAACCAGACGCTCATGGGCCAACCACCGCCTTTGGTGGCCTGGACCGTGTAAGCCATGTAGAGCTCGTCGATATCCGGTCGCTCTTCGCGGTCAACCTTGATGTTTACAAAGTACTCATTGAGTACGCCGGCCACGTCCTCGGATTCGAAACTCTCGTGTTCCATGACATGGCACCAGTGACAGGCCGCGTAGCCGATGCTCAAGAATATGGGTTTGTCTTCGTCCCGCGCTTTCTTGAATGCTTCCTCATTCCATTCATGCCAGTCAACAGGATTGTGTGCGTGCTGCAGAAGATAAGGGCTCGTTGAATCGATCAGTCGATTGGTATGCCGGTGTTCGGTCAATGTATTTTCCTTCCCTTGATCCGTTTTGCCTGCGTTGCTTTCGATCGCAGGTTGACGCTTGTCGGCTCCGGACGGCGAAGTCACTGGCGCACGCCGGTCCTGAGCGATTGAATCCGCACCCATTGCCAGGCAGCAGAAAACCACCATTTGTGAGAAAGTTCGCATGCATGATGGTAGGGGCGTCGGAAGCAAAAAAAGCATGTTTTTCATGGGCGGGAGTATAACCTCGATCGCGCGCAGTGAATACGGAATGACCCCCCGGTTCCAGACGCCCAGTCATGCGAATCGTTGGTGGACGAATTCCCATTTGCGGCTGATTCCAAATGCCGATACAGATAGCAAGGTGGTAGGGAAGTCAGGGGCTCGGACCCGGGAGTCACGATCGTGAAAAAAATGAATGCTGGCGGTGGATGGGCTGCGGTGCGCTACGCTCTCAAGAAAGCACGAGAGAGCGGCAATGTCGTCGGATTCATGAAAGCGCTTTCAAGCCGCAACACCTGCAAGACCTGCGCGCTTGGCATGGGTGGGCAGGCCGGTGGCATGGTCGACGAGTCGAATCACTTCCCGGAAGTCTGCAAAAAGTCCATGCAGGCCATGGCGGCTGATATGCAGCCGGCGATTCCCAACCGCCTCTTCAAT
Organism: Phycisphaerae bacterium; assembly: GCA_049605375.1. Lineage (GTDB taxonomy): Bacteria > Planctomycetota > Phycisphaerae > UBA1845 > UBA1845 > JADFOB01. The sequence continues at coordinate 2,341 of JBMYUM010000253.1, forward strand.
GAACAATCCATCGCTCGGTTGGGGCGCATGACGCCGTATGAACTTGAGCATCAGGGTCGGCTTGCACAACCGCTGCTCGCTGAACCGGGCGCGTCGCACTATCGTCCCATTGCATGGGAAGAAGCACTTCAACGCAGTACCGAAGCACTCCGTAGCGTTCAGCCGGATGAGAGTTTCTTCTACAGCAGCGGTCGATCGTCCAATGAAGCCGCGTTCATTCTTCAGCTCTTTGCGCGCCTGTATGGTACGAACAATATCAACAACTGCAGCTACTATTGCCATCAGGCTAGCGGCGTTGGCTTGCAGAGCGCACTGGGAACCGGTACGGCAACCGTGACCCTCGACGACGTCGACCGCTGCGATCTCATCATGCTGATCGGTGGAAACCCGGCCTCAAACCACCCACGTCTGATGCGACGCCTGGTTGAACTCCGTCGACGTGGCGGCGAAGTTATCGTCATCAATCCCATGGTCGAGTTGGGCCTTACCCGGTTCTCCATACCCTCAGATGCGAAGAGCCTGATGTTCGGATCAGACGTGGCGAGCTGCTATGTCCAACCACATATCGGCGGTGACATCGCGCTGCTGACCGGCATGCAAAAGCACCTGCTTGAACGCGAGCTGTTTCACACAAAATTCATGGAATCGTACACCGACGACGCGCCCCGTTTCGTGGAACACGTGCGGGCGACGGCTTGGAATCAGATCGTCGAAGGAAGCGGCGTGTCAGAAGAAGTCATCCGCCACGTCGCCGATCGCTACGCGAAGTCAAACGCCGCGATATTCGCCTGGACAATGGGCATCACCCATCACAAACACGGCACCGACAACGTCCGCGCGATCGTCAACACCGCGTTGTGTCGGGGCATGATCGGTCGGGAAGGCGCAGGCCTTCTACCCATCAGAGGGCATAGCAACGTTCAGGGGATTGGTTCGGTCGGCGTGACCCCAACGCTCAAAAAAGTAGTCTTCGAGCGACTGGAATCGGAATTCAACGTGTCCCTCCCGACGACCAAAGGGATGGACACGCTTGCCTGCATGGAAGCGATGGCCGACGGGCGTCTGAAATCAGGCTGGTGCCTGGGAGGCAACCTCTATGGCGCGAATCCCGACCTGACCTTCGCCGGTAACGCAATGGCAAAGATGGATCATCTGACCTACTTCAGCACCACGCTGAACTCCGGACACTTCCTGGGGCGCGCAAGAGAGACCGTCATCCTGCCCGTACTCGCTCGCGATGAAGAACCGTCACCCACGACGCAGGAGTCCATGTTCAACTTCGTTCGCATGAGTGACGGCGGACCGGCACGCCACCAGGGGCCCCGAAGTGAAGTCGAAATCGTCGCTACGCTGGCACAAGCTGTCCTCGGAGATGACGGTCCCATCGATTGGCAATCGATGAAAGACACGCGCAGCATTCGACAGGCCATCGGTGCCGTTGTACCGGGATACGAGAAAATCAAACGGATGGACGATACCCGGCACGAATTCCAGATTGATGGTCGAACGTTCCACGAACCAACGTTCCCAACCGAAAGCGGCAAAGCAAAGTTCCACGTGACGCCCATTCCACAGCTGGTCGGATCGGGAGATGAACTCCGACTCATGACCATTCGAAGTGAAGGCCAATTCAATACCGTGGTGTACGAAGAATCGGACATCTATCGCTATCAGGAGCGTCGCGACGTGATTCTCATGAACGCCGATGATATGCGTGCACGCGGCATTCGCCCGGATCAATCCGTGACGGTCACCAGCGATACAGGCGTCATGCACAAGATCATCGCTCGTGCCTATGAGATCCCGCCAGGCAACGCCGCCATGTACTATCCCGAGGCCAATGTCCTTGTTGGACGCCAGGCGGACCCGGAATCCCGCACGCCGGCCTTTAAAGCTGTTCCCGTGACGGTCTCAACGAACGGGCACCGTTGACGGCGTTGCGCCGGATCAGGTCATTCCGATAATCACGCGCCGACCACCGTCCGTACGGCATGGGACAAATTCCTCTAACCTCGTGCGGTGAAACGGGTCTACCCCATTGTGAATGCGTCTGAGACTCGCGGGGCGAGCGACGTCGGAATGGTACGGGGGGCGATGGAGAGCAATGAACATGATGGCCATTTTCATTGAAATGACCGTGATGATGACATGCATGCCGCTGCACGACGGTATGGTGACTGCTCATCCAACGCATGCCCATTTCGTCGATGCCGCCCCTGTCGAGACGCTGAACGACGCTGACTGGTCAGCAAGAATCGTACAGGCAAAGGGAACGGGCAGGCCGCCCCGGAAGTACAAGGGGGCTCGGGCGAAACTCATGGCGCGCCGAGCAGCGGAAGTCATCGCGGTTCGCAACCTCGCCCGAAAAATGAACCGGCGCGGCGGTCGGCTGAGAGGATTTCGATACGTGGAATACCACTACCACAGTGACGGTCGCGTCACCGCGGTGGTCGAAGCCAGGCAACAATAAGGCAGACGCGGGAGAGGCTACTCTTCGTCGATGATAATGCCATCGAGATCGATGGAATCATCCGGGCCGACCAGCCCCAGTTCTTCCAGAAGAGGATCCGGTCGAGGCTTGTTCTCTTCGGACACTTCCTCATCGGCCAACGGCGTGCGGAAATCGTCGTCATCGTGGTTCGCATGTGACTCAAGGATGGTCTCGATCATCTTGAGACGCTCCGTCACAACGCCCATGTTACTGATACGATCGGCCGGATCGTGCTGACAGCAGTCTTCAAGAAACTTGATCATCGCGGTTGGCAGCGTCTCATCCTGCTGATCCTTACCGTCCGTCAACCGCTTACCGATCAGGCTTTGCGAATGGACCGTCACCTGCTGGTTCATGTCTGTCGCAACAGCTTTTCCCGTGACGATGCGATGTAACGCGGCGCCAAGACCGAACACATCGGTTCGCTCATCAAGGATGCCACGAGCCACCTGCTCCGGGGCCATATAGTCAATCGTTCCCTGTACACGGGTCTTCGCCTCGCGAATGCGGGCACTTTGACCGAGATCAATCACCTTCACGAGATCATCGGGTGTCACAATGATGTTGTTCGGTTTCAGGTCAGCGTGCACAAAGCCCTGGTGATGCATGGCGTGAAGCCCCTCTGAGACTTCAGTGAAGAGCTTCACAACATCACGAAGAGAACGTCGGAAGTCTTTCTCAGACATCGCGATACCAGGCACATACTCCATGAAGAGAATGGCCCCACGCACCCGGAATCGCTGGCGGAGCACACGCAATTCGTACACCTTGCGGATCACGGGGTGATCAACGGCGGTACCGATCGTGTGCTCGACCTTCAGCAAGTCCAGCAGTGTCGTGTCTTCCGGTTTGGCAATCTTGATGATCTTGACCGTGTAGTCTTTGCCGTTCTGCATGCTGCGCGCGCGGAACAAGCGACTTTGTGCGCCTTCACCAAGCTTTTCAACGACCCTGTAATTGGGAATGTCGACGGCCACCAAGTTCCTCCCGTCGAAAACCGTAAAGCGCAGCCCTGAAGACTCGTCATGCAGCGATCAATGACCGCCAGCTACCTCGCGTGGTAGATCGAAGACGACATCCGTACATTACCAAGGTTGCCGGCCTGACCGATATTCCCAACCAATGCGACACTGACAAAGCGCGCAGACTCAAGACTCCGCTGCTGAGGAGCAGAGGCAGCCAAGACACGTCATCGCGCAGCCAGACACGAAAAGCCTGGAGCGAATCTTGTCGTAATGGTGAGAGAGGACAGGCCGCTCTACGGTACGTTCAGGTAACCTCAATAGTCACAAAAAGAGTAACAAC
>JBMYUM010000254.1:0-307 GCA_049605375.1 Phycisphaerae bacterium
GTCATAATGCTTGGGAACTTCATCACGCCATCCGGCGTATAATTCACGTGCCATATCGAGATAGAGATCGTCCCATGCCAGGTTGCGCGCGAGCAACTCCCATCGATGCATGGCACCCGCAGCGTAGTCGCTGATCCGGTAACCGGTCGCAACGAGGATGAGCCGTGCAACATGGCTGGGATGCTGGAGCGCAAGGTGCTGCGCGATCATCCCACCCATTGATTCACCACGAATGGTGACCCGACCCAGGGTGGAAATCACATGTTCGTAATAGAGTGAGGCCAGCGCGGACGTTGTCACGGATTCG
>JBMYUM010000254.1:317-6104 GCA_049605375.1 Phycisphaerae bacterium
GTCCAACCCACGCGGTCGACCGACGATCCAGATCGTGCGTCCGGTGACGTAGGGTTGATACGAACGCTCGACCAATGACCGCAAGGGCCAGCCATGCGCCTGCAGGTAGTCGCGATCATAAAAAGCATCGCCAACGCCCGGAATAACCACCACCTGTTCGGGGGCGTCAAGTTCTCCAACGCGAAGATAGGGCAAGGTGTCGCCAAAGTACCCCGTTGGCGACGTCGGGCGGTTCGCCGTAGAGCCGACGGATGATGGATCGTTTGATGTTTCGTTCATGCCGGAACGCCTGCCGCGGCAGCAGCCAAAAGATGAACGTTACGACGCAGGTGTCGACGCCCGACGCAAGGGCATGGTCATGCACCGTGGTCCACCCAGGCCGCGCACCAGTTCAGAATCATCAATTCCAAGGCAGGTAATGCCGTTGGATTCCAAGGCTTCCGTCGTGCGTTCATTGCGTTCATAAGTAATCAGGACTTTGGGCGCAATCGCGAAAGCGTTGGTACCATCTGTGCGTTGTTCACGAGGAGCGAATTCGCGATTCCCACCGGCCGTGTTGATGACCGTCAGTTCCGTATCGAATTCATCGCGGAGAATATCGGGAAAGGTCCGCGATTCCTTGATACGCCGCACGCCACCCTCGGTCGTTTCGTCCGGTTCACAACGGTAGACGTACCGAATAGACTCCATGACCTGGGGGTACCAGAGGACCGTGCCGCGATCCAGTACGGTGAAAACCGTATCAAGATGCATGAAAGCCCGTTCCGTCGGAATCGGAATTTCGTACACGCGTTTGGTGCGGCCTTCCTGGAAACACTTGCCGGCAAGCTTCTCGATCGTCTCGCTTCTCGTACGCTCGCTGGCACCGATCACAACCGCATCAGGTGACAGAACGATGACATCGCCACCTTCGATCGTGTACGGACGATCTTCCCAAGGCTCGTCAGTCCCGCCGTAGACGATCTTGTTTTCACGGAATTCTGCGTGGTCTTCGAGCACCGCACGCGTCAACAGCGTTTCGCGGATTCGCTCACGATAGTGCATCTTGGATGAAATGGCTGTGTGATTGACAACAACCGCAGGGTCGCGGCTGAAGTAACCGTTGGGGATCGGTGGCAGCAAAAAGGCATCGGTGCCACCTTCCGTAGCGATACGCTTGCCCGTGGCCTCGGTGTACTCCGATGCCGTGATTCCGGCAAACAGCAACTCGACCAGCGCCTCGGCGTCCCAGAACTTGAGGCTGGAGAGGTCTTCCATGAGGGCTGGAACCTGCGCTGTACGGCAAACACGATCAAGAAGGCCGTTGCGTGCGCCATCATCACGCATGATGTCGAGAAGTAAGTTCTCGAGATAGAAAACCTGAATGCCGCGATCGACCATCGTCTGCACAAACGCATCATGCTCCTCCTGCATGCGACGTAAGTACGGAACATCCTCGAATAGAAACCGCTGCATGTTCTCGTGCGTGAGTCGATCAATCTCCCGCCCAGGCCTGTGAACCAGTACGGCCTCCAACCGGTCATACTCGTTCTCGATGTTGAACTTCACGATGGGAACCTCTTTTTCAACACGAAGCGGGTTTTGAACCCGCTACCGCTTGGACGTCAGTCTTGCGTTCACCAGCCGATTCACCGTCGGAACGCTTTCGCGCCGGGCGATCCATCAGGAACTCAACCCGCTGACGGTCTTCCTCGCTGATCACACTATTCAAAATCCGCTTGGCGACCCGAAAGTCGGTCCGACGAGAAAGGTGCGAAAGCATGACTCTTGCATGCGGCACACTCGACAAGACCGTCGGCAGATCATCAATATGCAGATGGCGACCGGCCTTCGCCCGTCGACGATGCGACGGCTCAAAGAACGTACATTCAACGATCAGGGCTTCGCTCGCCTGGACGAACGGTAACTCCAGGAAACGACCGAGGGCCGTGTCGCCGCTGTACGTGAGAAGCGTGTGTTCGACGTGATCCTCAATGTCGATACCATCCTTCTTCAACGCTACCAGTTCCGGTCCGCTCTTACCGTGATATATCGGCTTGAGCTTGTGGCGGGTTTCCACCAGCGAAAATCCCAGGGCTCCCGCCGCATGATTCACCCGAAAAGGCCGAACCACCAGATCTCGTCGCAGGGACACGTCTTCGAGCGGTTCAACCCCGTAAATCTGTCCAGGCGACGGATGGCCTTCAATATCGCCCCAGATGTCCATCAGCTTTTGAATCGGCTGAGCAAGCGACTTGTCGACGATGATCCGACCCGGCGCATTTCCGATAAAAGAGCGTTGAGATAGGTAATACGCAACACCGGCCGCATGATCCATATGGCCATGGGACAGGCAGATATTGTCGATCGGGATGATCTCGCGCGGTGCCCGACCAACGTCGAAGCAAACATTCAATTCCGGCGCAGCAACGACGGTCTCCTCACCGGCCAATGAGAATCCCTCGATGGTAATGTCTTTCAGTGTCTTTCGAACCAGCCTGCTCATGACGGCGTCTATACCACATTCAACGAAATAGGGGTGCAAACCCACGAAGAACTCGGGCGAGCCAAAGGGCATGCCCCAACAGAACCAACCGACGCGGCAAGGCTCTGTGTGTCAATTTCGAACGCCAGCAGGTCCTCGGTCGACGCCACGCTCGAAAATAAGAGGGTGATGCAAATCTGGACCGAAGTGGATGCCAGCGACAACCAGCCATTGACTCCACGAAGCCCCGAGAAAGAGCCGGTGCAATCTGTCTGTGCTGCACCGCGTATAGTAGAACAATTGACACCCCATATCTAGTGGAGGTACGCTTAAAGAGCCTCGTGACTTCTGGCGAAGAACTCAACTGTCATGCTATGCCCTACGTGTAAAAAAGACAAAAACAAGGTGATCGACTCCCGTCTGACTGATGGCGGGCGCGCCATCCGGCGTCGACGTGAATGCCTGGCATGCGAGCGACGATTTACCACCAAAGAGAGGCTCGAAGAGGAGCTGCGATTGGTGGCGGTCAAAGCGGCAGGGCAGCGCGTACCCTACAACCGCGACAAAATATTCGGCGGCATCGAAAGAGCCTGTTACAAGCTCGATATCACCGAGCCGCAGATGCAGGAAGTCGTCAATCGAGTCGAAGAAGATCTGGCCTCCAATCACGATCGCGAGGTCACGACAGAGCAGATCGGACGGTACGTCGGCCAACATCTCCGGAGGCTCCATCCGGTAGCCTACGTCCGATTCATGAGCGTTCATCGCAAATACAAGACAATCGATGAATTCATCGAGGAGATCGGAAACGTGCGGCAGGAGTCGGCGAAAGACAGCCCGGCACAACAAACCCTCTTCTAGCCGGCTTCACGCCTGATATTCACCTGAAACGGTGAGCCCAAACCTCGTTTGCGACGCGCATCCCTTGATTCCCGCTGGTAGACCGATAATTGGTTGCCGTCACCAATTACTGAATATATAATCGTTTCAGTATAGGGTGAAAAGTCGGTTCCAGGGGATCATGTGATGAACACAAGTACAACCGAAGCAGCTAGCAATCTCTTTATTCGGCGATGGGGGGAAATGGCGGCCAGCTGGGGTGTCAGCCGGACCATGGCGGAGATCCATGCCTTACTGTTCCTCTCCATCAAACCACTTTGCACGGACGATGTGATGGATCAATTGGCCGTCTCCCGTGGTAGTGCAAGCACCAACCTGCGCGAACTGGTGAAATGGGGGCTCATCCAGCGGGTCCACCAGCGGGGCGACAGAAAAGAGTATTTCGTAGCCGAAACCGATGTGTGGGCTATGTTTGAGATCATCACCAGAGAACGTCGACGTCGGGAAGTTGAGCCCATCGTAGAGACGATCCAGAAATGCGTGACCATGCTCGAACAGGAGGACAACGATCCCGACGCGGAGCGTTTGGATGCCTGCCGTCAGCGTCTGTCCGATATGCTTGGATTCTTTGAACTCTTCAACCAGGCCTTCAATCTAATGGCGGCAAGTGGCATGAAGGGTATGCGGGCAGTGCTGCAGGCGCCTTCGAGCTGAAAGTAGAGCTGAATGGCGAGCTGACCCCGCAGGATCGATTCATCACGAATATTTCTCGCAACGGCCCGAATACGTGGTCAGTAGCCTGTCGAAACATGTATTTCGGCGGCGCAGGACTGACGGCGAACGGGCCGGCTTCATTTATGCGGGCAGGTAGCTGGCGGAACGCCAATGCCACCCGAAAGAGGAGAGCGAGGAGAGCCATGATGGAACCGCAGAAGAAGAGAATGTCACCGTGGACGGCCCTGTTCCTGGGCGTAGCGGGAGTTGTTGGATTGGTCATCGTCTCAGCAACGTCGATCGTCCTGTACGGAATGAGCATCGCTGATCGCAACGTATCAACCATCGTCGGCGTCGCGACACACTCGGTAGAGAATCTGCCTGATTGGCTGGTGGATATTCCCGACTCCCTCGAGAAAGTATTTCATGATCGCAGGGCCCTCGATTATGCCGAATCCCTTGATATTGACGTGAAATTCGTGGCGGATTCCCGTGGCGTCGTCGCACCGGCGTTGACGATCCAGAACACCGGCGTGGAGACCGTTTCGTTTCTAACCGTCCGCGTGGCGGCGCTGAATGAAAACGATGTGCCGGTTGGCGAATGGACCGAACTTGTCGCAACCCCCGTCGGTTTCGAAGAAGACCTTCGCGGCCTCCTGCTTCCTGGTGCGACCCGTCACGTCATGCTCGATGGTCGCTGGACCGGCGGAAACTGGCCCGAGGAAAACGGTCAGATTACCTATCGTGGCGTTACGGAGATCTCTGACATCCGTGTTCGCAAATCGGATGCGACGGCAAGCCATGATGACCGTACGCAGTATCGCCTCAGTCAGAATGAAGTAACGGAAGGTTAGTCGGTCTGCGAACCGGATAACGACGTATCGCCGAAAGTCCCCGCCAATGAAAAAGCCGGCCGCCTCGATAATCCGAAGCGACCGGCTTTTCTGATTTCAACAACGCATGCATCACAAAAACACATGCCGGATGCATGCGAACTGCTCTACGAAGCGGGCGTCGGCTTCGGTTTCTTCTGTTCACCCATCTTCTGATCGCTTGCCTTCTCCGCTACCGGAACGGCGGTAAGGCGGAACAAACGCGTGGGCTTGTAGTACTTCTGGAAGACGCTCTTCACCTGATCGGCCGTCATGCCCTCATACGCCTGCTTCACGTCCTTCGTGTCGTTGTAGTTGCGACGGTGAAGGTCGTGATGCTGCAGGAGTCGCAGCCAGAAGCTGGGTTCGCGCATCGACGTATCCAATCGCTCTGCAATCTGTGCCTTGGCATTCTTCAGCTCTTCGCCATCCGGACCCTTCGAGGCGAACTCGCTGAACATATTGTGAACCTCGTCGGTCAATTGCTGCGCTTTGTTGGGGTCGCAGGGGGCCGCGGCAAGGAACACGCCTGCATCTTCGTATGCCCACGACGGGCTGTTGCTCGCTCGAATGGAATAAACCATGCCCAGTTCCTCGCGAACTCGCTTTACCAGGCGGCTCGAAAGAATCTGCTGCGCGAGGGACAACGCCCGGCGGTCATCGGTATTTTGACCCTGGCAACCACTGAAGCCCGCGATACCCATGGCCTGTGGCGTCATCGTTTCGACCTCGATGTGCTTGGCAAGCGGACCGGTCGGACGTGCGAGTTTGCGCAGACCGTCCAGGTGCCCCGCGCTGCGTGTACGCTGGGGGAGGGAACCGATGTACTTCTCGATCAATGGCATGACGTCGTCCAACTTCATGTCACCGACGATTGCCACTTCCATCGGCGCCATC
>JBMYUM010000255.1:0-6074 GCA_049605375.1 Phycisphaerae bacterium
AGGCTTATGTCGAAGTGAAATCACGAACGACAACTTATGAAGTCCGCAGTGACAATTATGAAGGCGAACCAATTACCGTCTTCCTGACGATGCGAAAGTACTGGGGCGTGTCTGAACCGGTTACGCTTACGGATGCTTCCAAGCTCTTGTTCGAGAGGGCCGACCGTCTTGCTGTTGATAAGGTCGTGCCGTTGTTCGTCAATCCACTGGCAGCCGCCATCGCCAATCGATCATAGAGATCGGAAATCCATCCAACGGCTCTCTGGCAAACGGCTCTCTGGCAAACGGCTCTCTGGCAAACGCCGTTTCACAGGTAGCATTGGTAACGCTACTTGCAGGACCAAGGGTTCTTATTGAGCTCGCCGTTCCTAAGTGGCTGCATCGTCTGTCGTGGATTCAGCTCCAGCCTGTTCCGTTTGGGGTGCGGCTCGTTTCTTTTTCTTCTTTTTTTTGCGACGACGTTTCTTTGGCTCTGGCATCGCGAATACCGGTGCCGGGCCGAGAACGGCGGTCGCCACGAGATTCCCCATCCAATAGGTTGCGAACGCCAGGAAGATCGCGAGCAGCACACCCAGCACCGCTGTGAAGAGCGAGAAAACCACAGTCAATGCACTCTCTTCCAAACCGATCGCGGACGGATGAAGTACGATGTCAGGGAAGAGGGTGAAGATGTCGTCCGAACGGAGTCCTTCGAACCGGGGAGGGTTTCCTCCGCCGGAGAGGATCGTCAGGCCGCGCGTCAGGATGATTGACGCCATCTCGTAGTAATCCCCCTGAATATTGTAGAACGGCGCCATCCCGAGCACGATGCTGGGGCCAAACATCCATCGCTGTCGGTGCATCGCACAGTAGCGAAGCATGGTCACACCAAAGAGCACGGTCAGCGTAAACGGGCCGAAGTCGGTCGCCAGATAGATCCAGTCGTTGCCCTTGGTGTCGAAGCCCGAGAGTCGGCCGGCGTAATCACCTTCGACGACGACGAAATCGAAGATGGCGGCGAGTTGATGCCCGAAGTAATACCACTGGATCTGCAGTTCAGAAACGGTTCCGCCAGTCCAGATGCAGCCGTAAACGTGAAGCAACTCGTGCACCGGCACGTAGAGAATCCATGTCACGAGCATGGTGATGATCATGGGTGCCATCGCTCCGCCGGGGGTTGACCCCTCCACGATTCGGCCCATGCCGCTCATCACATCATCAAATGGCAATCGAAAGAACCGTTTCGACATCAGTTCTGCTGAAGCCTCCGTTTCGTTGGGAACCGGAATATGCGAACGCCGGACGGCGTATTTGACACGATATCTGAAAAAGGGACCGCCGCGCGACGGGTAACCCTACCTTCTGAACGATTCCCTCGCAATGCGGCCCTGTGAATTGTCGTCTATGGTAATTTGTTTGGCCTGTCGGCATTGACTCGTATAATGTTTGGAACAGGGATGTCACGTCTTTGGACAAGTACCTTATGGGCCAAAGTACTTCATGGGGTTGGATGTCCATCTGGCCTGAGCGATCCAGTTGACTTCATGCAAGGGCCAGTCGGTAAAGGAGGACCGATGAAGAAAATCGCAGTCATTAACCAGAAAGGTGGAGTCGGCAAAACGACTTCGACCGCGAATCTCGGTGCCGCACTTGCTCGCGCCGGGCATCGGGTGCTCCTCATCGATTTTGATCCGCAAGGTCACCTGTCGCTGCACTACGGTTATCAAACGGATGAAGAGGCCGTCAGTGCTTACGATGTGCTGACAGACGATACCCCCCTGACGGAAGCCCTGGTTGAAGTTCGTTCCAACGTCGCCTTGTTACCGGCAGACATTCACCTTGCCGCTGCGGAATCAGAGCTGGTAAGCGTCATGGGACGTGAGGTCATTCTTCGCGAGGCACTGGAGCCGTTGGAGGATGACTACGACTTTCTCCTTATCGACTGCCCCCCGTCAGTCGGCGTCCTGACCGTTAACGCGCTCGCGGCTGCCGAAGAGGTGTTGATTCCCCTGCAGGCTCAGTTCTTTGCATTGCAGGGTTTCGCCAAGCTCCTCGAGAAAACGGTGACGCTTGTCCATAAGCGTATCAACCCGGAACTATCGGTTCGTGGCGTTGTGTTATGCATGCACGAGGGTGCCACTCGGTTGGCAGGCGAGGTCGTCCAGGAAATCAGTTCGTTCCTTGAAGCCGGTCGCAACACAAGCGCGCCCTGGGCAAACGCCTCACTCTTCAGTCGAGCAATCCGCCGCAATATCAAGTTGGCGGAGGCCTGCAGTTTTGGTCAGACGATTTTTGATTACGCACCGCGCAGCAATGGTGCCATCGATTATCTATGGCTTGCAAAGGAGGTCTTCCCCGAAGCAGACATCGCCATACCAAGCTGGATGGACCCGTCGGGAACGCGTCAGGCTGATACGAAATCTGGTACATCATCGGGCACCAGAAAATCTGGTTTGAGCAAGCGTGCCGAATCAGTGGATCCCACCGGTAACGGTAATTCATCGGCATCGCATGTTGATGACGATGCACCGGCAAGCGTAGCGGGAGAATCCGCGCCGGAGAAATCTGATCAGGATACGGCGGCCGACTTGCAAGCCGTCGATCGCCCATTCGCGCATGTCTACGGCCAAGGCGATCGCGTGGACATGGCAGCGCCCAAGCGCGTGCCACCCAAGGCGCCCCGGGTCCGCGATGTTGATCTCGCACCACCTGACGTGGTCACGGTTCCACGCGCGATTCCGGTGATCGACTTGTCGAAGGAGAGCGAATCAGACGCGCAGGCGAAGTCGGTCACGACCGGCGACCGTGAACCTGATTCGACCGACCGTTCCCCCGCTCCTTCGAGTGACGAGGTGGTTGAACTCAGGTCTCGTGGTGTCGCGTCCGAAGCCCCTTCCGACGGTCCGATTTCGGGATAACCAGGCTTGTCGGAAACTGTTTTTGCCGCCCCGCTGCTCTCGCCGCTTGCCTGGCGACTCATCTGGATCGCGCACGCGTTTCTGATGGCCTGCATGCTGCACCTGCCATGGGCGAAGTCTGCAACGCCCTCCCCCTATCAGGCCGACAAAGTCTTCCACTTTACGTCGTATGCGATTCTTGCATGGCTCGGTGTCGTGAGCCTGTCATTGTCCGGCCGCCGGCACCTCCCCCGTGTGAACCTCTCTGCGGGACAATATCGGGCGTGGTTTCTGATCCTGGTCGTGCTGGCGGCAGTTGACGAGGTCACCCAGCCGCTGACCGGGCGGACCATGAGCATGTGGGATTTTGTAGCCGATTTGCTCGGAATCATGACAGGCCTGTGGGCATCACGGCAAACAAGCCTCATTGTTCTCGGGCGCAATCGCGACTTGTAACAGCTCCTTAACAACGGTCCAGACTCACGTTTGAAAATCGCTCAGGGCTATTCTTGGTGGTAGAATGAGTGGTAGAGAAACGGGTGCGCTTTCGCTCGAGCCGAGGTTCGATCGCATCATGTCGCCACGTCGGAGAGACTTCCGGCAGAAAGCCTGGATGCCATGGCAAGAAACAAAACAATCGTGGTCGTAGAAGACGAGTCTTCGATCCGCCGGGGAATCTGTGACACGTTGCGCATGGCTGGGTATGAGCCCATCGAAGCTGCGGACGGCGCGGCAGGCTTGACGGAAGCCCGTCGGGTCGGCGTCGACCTCGTTTTGCTGGATCTTCAGCTTCCCAAGCTGGACGGCTTCGATGTCCTGCTGGAACTTCGTGAAACGCACCCTGCCCTGCCGATCATCATCCTGACAGCCCGCGGCTCAGAAGATGATCGCGTTCATGGTTTGCGACGCGGCGCCGACGATTATGTCGTCAAACCGTTCTCCGCGCGTGAGTTACTGGCGCGGGTGGAGGCCGTCCTGCGTCGCAGTCCCGAACGTCCTGTGCCCGTGTTGCATCTACGGGGCGGCGGGGTTTCGGTCGATTGCGGTCGTCGCGAAGTCACGCAGGTCGATGGCTCACAGGTCGCGTTATCCGAAATGGAAGCCAATATTCTGGAGCGTCTTGCATCGCATGCCGGACGTGCCGTCACACGACAGGAACTGCTTTCCGCGGTCTGGGGAATCCGGGACGGCCAGGTGGAAACACGGGCCATCGACATGCATGTCACGCGGCTCCGCCAGAAGCTCGTCCCGAATAATGAGACCGACGGTGTCGACTGGGTGGTTACGGTTCGCGGCAAGGGCTACATGTTGGGCACAGAGATCGAGCTCGTTCGAGACGGAAGCGGTGCGGAGACAGAGTCATGAGGACGACACGAACACGGAGCAGTGTGGCCGCCATTGCCACGCTCGTTTTGATGTACGCGTTAGTCATTGGTGGGATGACCTGGGTGACGCGGCTTCAGCTGGACGTGGCGCGGCGAGAAGCACTACGGCTTCATGATGCCAAAGTTCGTGAAGAACTCATGCGTCTTGACGGTTACATGTATGAGTTGCTGACGCCGGAGCTCGCGCGGGAGAGTGCGGACTACATCGACTACTACCTGGAAGCGGTCGACAATGCCTTTACTCCGGATGGCGTTCCGACCAAAGCGAAGATCTTACGCGCCAGCCCCATTATCGCAGCCGGACCAAGCTACAGCTGGATTGACCTGTACTTTCACGTCAGCGAGGAAGACAAGCTGATGAATTCGGAATCAGAGTGGGAGTCTCCCCAGGTTCCGAGCGACGATCAGTTGGCCGACCAGGGTTCCGCGCGTGCGGCGCAGACCAAGGAATGGCTCGAATCACGGCTTTCCCTGGCGGAACTCGCAGCTCTTGTTAATGAAGCCAGAGATCGCAGAGAGGCGTTTACGTCGTTGAACATCAAGGCGTCGAGCAGCAAAGTTCAGCGGATCGACCAATTGGCGAAATCAGCTTCTCGTCAGGATGCGCACGTATTTCATAAGCACTGGAATCGTGATCTGGGAACCAATCGCTTCGAAAAGTGCATTGTGCGAGAGCACTTTCCAGGCTCGCATGGTTTGAATCAGAATCTCCTGGTGTGCAACCCGCCGATGACGCTGGAACTGACGGCCGATCCGATGGCAATCTTCTGGATCGACGGCCCACCTCGCCAAGGCAACAAGATGATGTTCGTCCGAACCGGCCACGAGGGTGAGACACGGTTTTACCAGGGCTTCGTGGCTGACTGGGAACATCTCAAGCCGCAGTTGGCAAATCTGATATCGGAGGATGTCTTTCCAGATGCGGCGCTACTCCCCCACGAAGATGGCGATTCACCGTGGGCTGATCCGCTAAGTATGACGGTATTGCCCGTTCGACTGGCCGGCGATTCGATCGCCAACCCGGACTTTGCGACGGCACGGGCATCGGTCGTGCAGCTCTTGAGCGTCGCTTGGATTGTGGCGTTGGCGGTCCTCGGCGTTGCCACCGTCGCCGTGCGAAATCTGATCGCTCTGACAAATCGCCGTTTGCAATTTGCTTATGCCGTAACGCACGAACTGCGGACGCCGCTCACGACGTTCCGCCTGTACGCCGACATGCTCTCCGCTGGCCTGGTACCGGAAGAATCGCGTCAGGAGTATCTGGATTCCTTGAACACCGAGTCCATTCGCCTGTCAAACATCGTCCAGGGCGTCCTGGAATACTCTCGGCTTGAAAATCAAAAGGTGCGGATCAAGCCATGCGATACACACGCTGGCGCGCTGATTTCCAACATCCACAATCTGGTCAAACCCCGCTGCGACGAAAATGGTGTGGTCGCTGTTACACGTAATGAACTCAACGAGGATGACCTGCTGCAGACGGACATCGACCTGGTGAATCAAATTGCCGGCGTGTTGTGCGATAACGCCGTGCGGCACGCGAGAACATCTGACGATCCGGCGATCGAGCTACGGTTGAGCGGTCAGAACGGCAGCCTCAGCCTGCACGTCACCGACAGTGGTGACGGCGTCGATCGCAAAGATGCTCGCCATATTTTCAAGCCGTTTCGCCGTGGCAAGTCAGCTGAAGCCAATGCACAGCGCGGCATCGGACTGGGGCTCGCGCTCGCCAAGAGTTGGGCACAACTCCTCGGCGGTAAGCTTGAACTGCTGTACGGCAAGGACCCCAATATGGGCGGTGCTCATTTCTGCC
>JBMYUM010000256.1:0-6057 GCA_049605375.1 Phycisphaerae bacterium
GAGCCATCCGTACCAATGAATGCAAGGTCGGCATCCAGCGTGCTATTCGAGGACCCGCCATTGTTCACCCATGCGTAGACGCGGTCAGCGGTATTTCCTGGAATCGCCCACCAGTCTTCATCCGTTGGACCGACGAGCTGTCCTCCGTTCAGCGGTGTGATCGGCGTCGTTGCGGAAGCCGACGAGTTGTTGGGTTCCAGCTCAGAAATCTCATAGGCCAACGCTGTATCGACAATCAAGGCGTAATCACCGGATTGGTCGCTCGCGGAGCCTCCATCGACGTAAACGTAGTAATCCGTACCTGCTTGAAGGGATGCGGCGATAAGTTCGTGCTTGCCTCCGCTCGTGCCACTCGTTGAATGATTGGAAGCGCCCACGCATCCGCCGGGGAACACCGGAGGGCAGGAAGTGTTGATGTAGAGCATGCCGTCAAAACCGTTAACGGCCAATTCAAAGGCATACGTATCGGTCGTTACGGGTGTAAAGCGATATACATGATCAACGCCAGGAGCGTTTGACGGAGAGGATCCCTGGACGGCGCATGTTCCAGCACCCTGGGTAAAAAGGAAGTCGCCAGCGGCACCGTCGAGACTGTTGGACGCTGCCGTTGGAAGCGTGACGGATAGGGTCTCCACCGCACTGCAATCGTCCGGAGCGGTCATTGGGATCGTGTCTACTACAAGGGTGAAGGGGAAATTGTCGCGTGTGGTTGCATCGTAGTCGACAGCGATACGGTACGTCGTTCCAGCCACCAGATCGACATCCAGGAAAATGGGCCGTGCATTCCCCGGCGCCTCGGCACCCGCAATCGTGAAGCCGTCCTCATCCTGAACGTAGAGGATA
Source organism: Phycisphaerae bacterium (assembly GCA_049605375.1). Classification (GTDB taxonomy): domain Bacteria; phylum Planctomycetota; class Phycisphaerae; order UBA1845; family UBA1845; genus JADFOB01. The sequence continues at coordinate 844 of JBMYUM010000256.1, forward strand.
AAGCGCCGATCAGACGAACGCAGTGGTGCACGTTGCCAGGGCAAGAGGGAAAGGCGGTAGGTATCTGATACATCAGGCGTCAGCGAGTAAAACACATCCGGACCATCGACATCATCAACCGGCGACGGCAAGTTCGTCGTGCTGATGCTGTCATCGGCAAGGACGGTCGTTCCGAACACCACGGTGGGCACATTCGGATCGATCACTTCCGCATTGGACGGATCATCGTTGGGAGGGGCCGGAGGAAGTGCCAGTACGACGGGCGAGAGTCCCACCAGCCACAAGCCAGACATCAACAAACTCTTGTTCATCACCGCTTCCTTTCCCTTGGATTCCTCGCTGCGCGGGGTCGTCAGACATGAAAGCGCGAACGTTCGACCAGTCATCATCAACGGACCGTCGGCTGCGCAGAACTCCCGTGCACGTCATCCAGTCTAGTCGAACGCCACACCGGATACCAACGGAAAGCACCCAGGAAGGCCATTCGTGAAGTGGGTTCTCCACGCTACCCCACCGGAACGTTCTCGTTTGCGGAAATTCTATGCGCCTTCGTGATTTCGCGTGTCGTACGCCAGCGGATCGGGCAGAGTCACCCTTGAAGGAGCTGAAGCAGACCATCATCCATGCCCCCAACCGCGACATCTGGGTGACACAAGTCGGCCAGCCACGCTTGGATTAAACCGAGTGTATCCCGCCGATTCGCTTCCGATTTTTGCAGACAGTTCGCGATCCACTCACCGAGTACCGCGCTATCTGGATAGAGGATCTCGCCATGTACGGCGGAAGGTAGCAATTCCGGATACGAGAGGCGCCCGGGCAAAATTGGGTACGCGCCGGCAAGCATGGCTTCGACGACGGCAATCCCAAAATTCTCCTGAATCGCCGTGCTCACAACAAAGTCGGCACGCCCGACCCATTCAAGGTAAGCAGCGTGATCTTCGACAAAACCCTCGTGCCAGACATGGCTCTGAAGTGATCGGCATGCGTCGGCAAAAACAGTGGGCGCCGTTCGAAACTGCTCGCCAAGAATGATCAACCGAAATGGCACGCCCTTCTCTTTCATCCACAACAGGGCATCGAAGAACGGTTGAGGATTCTTGTCGTACTCCCAGCGATGCGGCCAGAGTATGGCGGGCGGGTGATCCGGTGCCTCGGCAGCCGTCGGTTGGCGCTGCGACGTTCGCGGTTCGACCGGTGGGTAGTGTACGTCCGATCGCCGCCGAATCCGAGGGATGAGGTTACCTGGAATATGATCTGGCATCTTCGCGAGGAGTGTACTTGCTGCCTCGAGAAAAGCTTCGCGGTGACAATTCGAATTGAACCAGACACGGTCCGACGCCAGGCAACTCGTGATATTCGTCATGCCATATTGAAAATCGCGAAAGTCGTGATCAGAGAGTGGATAGGTCAGCTGATTCTCATGGAAGTAGCAGACAACCGGAATGGTTTGCCATCCGGCCGGCAGCAGCGCCCGCAGATCGGCAACAGAAAGCATGTCACAGGTAAAGATGACATCCGGTCGAACGGCGTTGCCAGCCAGCTGTTCAGCGAACCAGAGCGCCGCCCCCCGCATCCGCCATTTCCATTTTCGTGCAGGAAGGGTAAGCAGTACGCAATCATGCTTCGTATGTCGCAAGAAAGTATCGATGAACGCACGATGCGAACCGCCATAATAGGGTTCTAGAATCAGGACTTTCATGACAGCACGTTGGCACGCGTGACGTCAGTCTGTGGCGTGATGGGTATCGGTGTGATCATACTTACGATGTGACCGCATCGGCTTCCGGCGTTGATTTGCGAGGTCTCTTCTCCCGGTAATCTTTCATCGTTGCTTCCATCAATTTGTGATTCATGCCGATCAGGGGGAACTGTTTGGTGAAGACCAGAATATGAACGGCCAGCATGATGCAGACAAGAAGCAGATGAACAGAGTTGTCTGCCCCACCGCCCCATCGATTGGCGCCCGTGGCGACCACCGGAATAAGCGACGTGATGAGAATGCCCACCCAGCGTGTGGCCGTGCGTCGATAAACTTTGGACTGATGGATGGGATCGTGCGACAGTTTTCCGATCAACACCGCCTGGGAGATCAATTTCCCGGTGATCGAAAAATACATGAAGGCAACAATCTGCACGAGGCAACTGGTTAGAGCCGTGAAGACTGCGATCAATACATGTAGTTCAACCTGATACTCTTCTTTCGAAAGAAGACCGAGTGTGGCGGAAAGTATGATGAAGCCAAGATTCGTGCCGGCGAGCACGAGGTAGATCTTTGACACCCTTTTTGCCTTTCATGGCATCCTGGAGGGTTCGAGCTATCGCGGGGGCAGTCTGACATCGCCTGCCCCTGTTTCTTCGATAGCCCCTCCATAAAAAGGTAGATCGCTCGTGCCCGACCGTCAAATGCGGCGAGGTTCGCGAGCCGTCTACTTTCGGCCGGAGCGTCCAACAATCGGTGCACGCGTGCCCGGTTCTTCGCTCAGCTCGTAGATTCGACGCATCGCAAAACGGGTGTTGCTCTCGATCTGCGTCTCGTGGTCGATGACGGCCTGGTAGAGTTCGAGGGCACGGTCGCGATCATGCAGTCGGTAATCATTGACCACTGCGGCCTGAAAGCGTGCCGGGTGCGGGGTATTGGGGTCCCAGGTCCACGCCTTTTCATACCACTTCAAGGCGATAGTCTCCTGATCCGGCAGATACTCCTTGTGTATCTCGCCAAGCAGGAAGGCAGCATCATCGATCTTGTCGCTGTCAGGGAAACGAACCACGAGTTCGCGGAGAACTTCGGACGCTTGGACCATGCGGTCCTCACGATACAGCGCCGGTACCCCGTGGCCGCCCTTCTTCATCAGCTCAAGACCGCGTTCATACAGGCGATCGGCCTGTTCAATGCTCGAAACCGGATTGAGTGAAGCATTCGGGACTTCAGCGTCGATCAGGTACCGGAACGGCTTGACGTTCCGCATACCCTTGATTTCAAACTCTGCCCAGGACTGCTTGGTTGTCCGGCCGCGCCGCTCGTAGAAATCGCGAAGTTGGTACAACGCTCGCTTGTACTGACGTCGATTGGTTACGACCGCTTCGACAAGATCAACTTCTTCCTGTTCGACGTTCGGCGTGGCAACGGTCTTCACATTGACCCGCTGGTCCTCATCCTTTGCAACCGGTGCTTGTTGCACATCGCGGTCCGACGCAAAGAAACCGTCAACGTTGCAGCCGGGAATCGCAATGAGCGTCAACGCCAAAGCCGCGTGAACGTATGGTGTGGCGATGCTTCGTGCGATCGTCGAATGTGTTGAAGTTCGAAGTGCATTCCAGCGCGTTGATCGCGTGATGTTTGACGTATTCATAGCCTCTCCTTAGGCAGTTAACGCAGTCCCTTTTCGTCAACTAAACAACCTAAAATGAAGCACGGGGAGTTGTCAAGATCAATTACCGTTCGTGAATTGATGCCAACTCAAACGAATGTCTAGTTGGTAACCGGTTCATGCAAGTTAGTTTGCGACGTCGTACCCTACTTGGAAAAAAAGCATGAAAAACAGGTGCAGGCTACCACTGCGCCTCTTCAAACGCGCCAAACTTGCTGATTGGTTTCTTCGGCATGGATTTAATGATGGCTGCAGCCAGTGTCAAATCACCCGGAGTTGTGATTTTGAGATTCGTTGCATCAGATTTCACAACAGAAACCGGGTGCCCAGCCGCCTCAACAACCATGCATTCATCCGTGATGGTCGCAGGTTCCAATTCGCTTTTGTCGAGGCTGGATTCAAGCAGATCCTTCTTGAATACCTGCGGCGTCTGCGCTTCGTAAAGTCCATCCCTGGAAACCGTTGCATCGACCACGCCGGCTTCGCTGACTCGCTTCAACGTCGATGACACGGGGGATGCCAAGAGCGCGGCACCCGATTTTCTCGCCTCTGCAAAAACGGCGTCAATTCGATCCGGGGTGATGCAGGGACGTGCGGCATCGTGGATCGCCACATACTCAACATCATCATCGACAATAGTCAACGCAGCACGGACCGTATCGCTACGGTGTTCGCCCCCTTTGACAAGTTTGACCCCCATAAAGCCGAGGTTCGGTCCGAATTTGGTCCGCACGGTTTCATCATCTTCCGGCGAAACTGCGAGAATCACCTGTGCCACATCGTCGCGAGTAACGAACTTCTCCAGCGTGCGGAGGAACACCGGTCGATTATCGAGTTTGGCGAATATCTTCTTCTCCTTGCCACCAAACCGCTCACTCTTGCCGGCCGCTGGAATAATGACTGCCAACTTGGACATTCGAAAACCTCCTGATCGCTCATCCATTCTTGGGGGTCGGACGGCGCTTTCGATCCGGTGGAGATGAACCGTCAAGGCGGCCGAAAATCATCCGCCCTGCCGAGGTCTGCAACACACTCGTGACCACAATTCGTACGGCTTCACCAATATGCTCACGGCCCCCTTCCGCAACGACCATGGTACCGTCATCGAGATAACCAATGCCCTGCCCGAATTCCTCGCCGGGTTTAATGATCTTAACGGCCATGTTCTCACCTGGCAGAACCACGGGCTTCAATGCGTTGGCAAGATCATTGATGTTGATGACCGTAACGCCACGCAATTGGGCGATCTTGTTCAGGTTGTAGTCGTTGGTGACAACGTTCCCATCCAGTTGAAGCGCAAGATCAACCAGCATTTCGTCGACGCCGGCTTCGGCGCTGCTACGGTCTGGCGTTACATCAAGAATATTGATGTCAATCGCATCGTTGGTCTGGAGTTTGTTCAGCATATCGAGACCACGCCGCCCTCTCGTACGCTTGAGCTTGTCGGCGCTGTCCGCAATCGTTTGCAATTCCAGTAGGACGAATCGTGGAACCACCATTTCTGATTCGATGATCCGTGTGTTGGCGATGTCGGCAATCCGACCATCCACAATAACAGACGTGTCCAGCACGAGCGGGCGCGACCCCTTGGTCTGCTTCGAAAATTCGACATACGGAATGACAAAACGAACATCGTCTTTGGTCTGAAGGATGAAGCTGACGGCCAGGTAGGAACAGATCACACCAATGCCGATCTTCAATGCCCGAACAAAGGGACCGGTAGCCGGGTTTTCTACAAGGTCTCCGTTGGCGCCGAACGAACCTTCGATAATCAAATCGACGATGAGCGAAAGACCGTAGGCAACCACCATGCCGACAATCAGACCGAAAAACAGTCCTGAGATAA
>JBMYUM010000257.1:0-6049 GCA_049605375.1 Phycisphaerae bacterium
TGACCGCACTAACCGGTCGGGAATAATCGACTTGCCATGCCGGTTTCCACGGCGTGTTCTGCACTCAAGACGCATTCATTCCGGGGAGGAGATTTATCGTGAGAGCAAGTAGGAACAGAATTTCGGCGTCCCGTCTTGTGACGAGCGTCAATCGCTGTGGTCATCACCCTGCATGGTGTTTCGGCATGCTGATGGCGGGATTGCTGACTGTATCGCTATCGTCGGCCGTAGCGGGTGACTGGCCCAGTTTCCGCGGTCCGAACGTTGATGGTCGATCTTCGGAAACGGGTTCCATTCCATCTGGCGATGTATCGTTATCGCTTGGTTGGAAAGTGAGTATCGGCAGTGGCTATTCGGGTATTGCGGTTGCCGAGGATCATGTCCTGACGATGTTCTCGACCGGCGAAGGCGAAAAGGACGTGATCGCCGCTTATCGCGTGGACGACGGTCGCGAGGCCTGGCGCGTGGAACTTGGTCCGACCTATACGGGCCATGACGGCTCGCACACGGGTCCGATTGCAACGCCGCTGGTCCACGACGGCATGGCGTACGCCCTTGGTGCGTTTGGCGAGCTGAAGGCTATTGAGATGAAGTCCGGCAAGGTCGCCTGGGAGATCGATCTGACGAAGGAACATGGCGCGACGAAGCCGCACTATGGTTTTTCGACATCGCCGATCGTGGTCGACGGCACGTTGATTGTCGAAGGTGGCGTTGGTGGTTCAGCGGTCGCCGGCTTCGACCCCAAGACCGGTGAGCTTCGTTGGAAGCTTGGTGAGGATCGCGTTTCCTACCAGACGCCGATGCCCTACACGATGGGTGGTCGTGACATCGTCCTGGCACCTGGTGATACGAAGATGTTCGGGATCGACGCGAAGAAGGGCGAATTGCTCTGGGACTTCCCGCATGGCGGTGGTGGTGCACGTGGTGCCGGCAGTATGACACCTGTGCCGACCGGCAATGATCATTTCTTCATGGCCCTTCGTGACGAAGATTCGGCGATGATGAAGTTGGCGTCATCGGGCGGCGGCATGGCGCCCGATACGATCTGGGAAAAGCGCACCATTCGTAACAGCTACAACGTCCCGATTTACCATGATGATCATGTTTATGCGTACAGTTCGCGTTTTCTGACATGCGTCGACACGGAGTCGGGCAAGGCTGCGTGGCGTTCGCGTCAGCCTGGCGACGGCTTCTTGATCTACGCTGACGGCCATCTTGTGATCGCCACCAAGAAGGGTGGTGTCCACCTGGCAAAGGCCTCGCCCGAAGGTTACGAGGAGCGAGCGTCGCTTCCCGTCTTTGCCGATCTCATCTGGTCTCATCCGGCCTATTCCAACGGTCAGATTTTCGTTCGCAGCCTGGGCGAGCTGGCACGGATTGATCTTTCGACGTCGGGTCAGATGGCAGATCGTGGCGAAGCACAATCACCGAAAATCGCGGGCGGTGTTTTCGACAACTTCCTTTCCAAGGTATCGTCGGCATCGGACAAGCAGGCCGTCGTTGATGAATTCCTGGGATCGATTGAAGAGTTCCCGCTGATTGAAGCGCCGAATGTGGTTCATTTCCTTTATCAGGGGGAAGCGGAGGATGTGGCTGTGGCCGGCGACATGTTCGGTGCACGCCAGGAACGCCCGATGCAGCGCATTCCGGAAACGAATCTCTACTTTTACTCGATGCGTCTGGAAGAAGATGCACGCATGAACTACGTGTTCATGAAGGACTATGAAGAGTTGCGTGATCCGCGCAATTCCCGAAAGACCAGTACGACGATGGTGACCAACGACATGGAGCTTTCCTTTGGTCGTGGTGACGAGTTGCAGATGTCCTGGTTCTCGATGCCAAAGTGGCGTCATCCCTCCTTCCTTTCACCTCGTACAACCGTTGAAACGCTTGCAAGTCCAGCGATGGGTGGTGCTCAGGTGAAGTTTGAGCTGTATCTTCCGGAAGGCTATGCCTCGTCCCGTGATCGGTATCCCGTGATCTACATTCACGGCGGCAAGGATGCGAGCGAACGCGGCGAGTTTCCGCGTGCGATGGATGCGTTGATGAAGGATCAGGTCAAGCCGGCGATCGCGGTGTTCATTCATACGGCTCCGCGTGGTCCTCAGTACACCAATATGATGATTCAGGATCTTGTTCCGCATATGGACAAGATGTACCGGACGATCGCCGAAGCGGATGCACGCGTGAACTACGGCGCCGGCTTTGCGGCTTTGCCGGCGATCACGACCACGTTCGCTCACACAGAAATCTTCGGTAAGGTCGCGTGTCAGTCACCGTTCATTTTTGATTCGATGATGCCGATGGTCACACAATCGGTGTCGTCCAACGTTTCGAATCCTCCCATGGTTTACATGGATTGGGGCAAGTACGATTTGCGAAATCCGCATGAGGCATGGGATCTTTCGGATTCTGCACGTAAGCTGGCAGCGTTCATGAAAGACAACGGTGTTTCGTTTGTCGGTGGACAGGTGAATGACGGAACGGGGTGGTCGAGCTGGAAGATGCGAACAGATCGTTGGCTGACTTACTTCTTCCCACAGAGCTAGCGTCGATTCGGCCTTCAACTTGCTGATGGAATCCCGGGGCATTGCGGATGACCCCGGGATTTTTTTTGCGCCACTCTCGACCGGGTGCTGCGACCAGACTCGGTCGTCAGCCTTGGTCTACCGTATGGACATCGAGACTCTGCAGATAGGTGATGACCAGCCAGATCTGTTCCCGGGTCAGATCCTGTTCGAACGCCGGCATGGCTTTGCTGGGTTTGTCGGGATAGTCCACCCAGTCACCCGTTCCTTCTGTGATGACACGAAACCACTTACGGGGGGCGCCTCGATGAAGTGTGGCGGCCATGCGTGCCATGGGCGTCTTGAAGTCGTTCGCCGGATATCCTTCGAGCGTTGCGGGACCGTTTCCACGTGCGTCGTCGCCGTGGCATCTGGCGCAGTGGATTTTGTAGATGACGGCACCGCGGCTGACGGCGGTCGGGTCTTCGTAAGCGTCAAAGGGATTTCGCGTCGCGCTGACGATCTCTTCACGTGCCATGACTTCGGAGAGCACCATGTTGTCATCGAGTGCTTTGAGTCGAGCGAAGGCCAGTTTTGCGTCACCGTTGGCTTCGTTGAGGGCGTAGGTGTACTTATCAAGGTCTTCGTCGTTGATGGCGACATCGAGTGGTTGGGGCCCCGAACATGCTGCGGCGAAGGCCATGCATGACGGCAACAGGCCGGTCAGCGCCCGAACGAATACTGATCTCTTAACCATGGTAGTTTTCCCTCAACTTGCGTTTCGTGCCGTGTATGGGGCATTCATTGCAGTCGCACTTTTCCTGCAGTCCCACCTGCTGGCCCCCGCATCGACTCGGTTTATACTAATCGGCGAGGAGGACCACAACCGTCGGTCTTCGTCGGGTTTCACTTCTTCAGGAAAGGGAAGACGATGCAAACAGGATTTTCTTCTGTTCGGTTATTCGGTTTGGGATTCGCGTCATGCACGGTTCTCGCGCTTCTGATGAGTACGGCCTCCGCTGCTGAGAAGAAGGGGCACAACCATCAACATGACCATAAGCACGATCACAAGCATGACCACAAGCATGATCATGACCATGCACACGGCAAGCCGGCCCAGATGCCTGAAGGCATGACGCCGGAGATGATGGAGCACATGTTGGAGTATCAGAAGCTTTCGATGCCCGGCGAGCATCATAAGCATCTGAATTACTTCGTCGGTCATTGGAAGACCACGATGAAGATCTACATGGCGGGCCCGGATATGCCACCGATGGAATCACAAGGCACGTCGGAAGTGAAGTGGGTGTTGGGCAATCGCTACATCGAAGAGAATTCGCAGTCCAGCCTGATGGGTGCCCCCTATATAGGAAAAGGTATGGTCGGTTATGACAACATTCGCAACCTGTATGTAGGCTCGTGGTGCTCGAACATGGATACGCAGTATCTCACATTCAAGGGCCAGCGTGATCCAAAGACGGGCAACATGAACATGTATGGCGAAATGGATGAGCCAGGTCTCGTCACCGGTCGAATGTGCCGATACAAGACGACGATCATTGATGAAGACAACTACAAGTTCGAGATCATCGATCTTCATGCAGGCGAAGATTATCGCGTGGTTGAGATTGAATACAGCCGCGTGAAGAAGAGCTAGTTCTTCTCATCTGCATAACGAATCAAGCCCGCTCCCCGGCAGGTCGCTGTCGGCCAGGAGCGGGCTTTTTTTCTTGGCGGCGTTCTATCAGCGCTGCGGTTTGGGCGGATCCGGAAACTTTCGGCCGTGCGGATCATGCTCGCTACCGCCGATCTGTGATTCAATATCTGTTGACATGTCCGGCGTTATGAAGTGTTCCATTCTCTCGGCGGGCATATGCAGGTGATCCAGCGGCAGATGAAAATGACGGGCAAGGTACGTCTCCCAGAGCCGGTGCGATCTGACCAGTTGCGCGGCATCTTCCATGCCGCTTGGCGTAAGCCGGAAAGCGGTCACGTGATTCTCGGTGACTCTCTCGACTCTCTGCCGGTACTGGAGAATCAGGAGTGCGAGGCGTGGCCAAAGTCCCCCACCAACACCGGCCACCACGTTTTTCCCAGGTAGCGGGGCTCGTGTGTTGGGTTGTACTTCCTGCCATCGATAGAGCATTCCCAGCACATCTTCGCTGACAATTCGCATGGCAAGCGCGGCCCGTCTTTTTGCCCGGATCAAGAGTCCATCATGTGGCGAAAGGACGAATACGAGGGCGAACAGCGCCCCGGCGACAACGGCGATCATGGCTGCGGTCTGTACGCTTTCGACATCTCGAAGGCTGGTTATGCCTGCTGCATAGAGCCACGCGGGCAAGCGTACGGCGCAGAGGTGTCCCACGGTGGCCGACAGTGTCGCAAAGATCAATCCAAGAATGAGCATCAATCCGAGGCGGTCGGTCATGAGGTAGGCGGTGGCAGCCGGGACGATGAGCATGGCGATCACGAGGATCGATCCCACGGCTTCGAAGCATGCGACGGTCGTCATTGCAACGAGGCTCATGAGTACGTAATGCATGGTTATGGGTTTGAGCCCAAGGGTTGATGCAAGCGTCGCATCGAAGGAGCAGATCTTCAGTTCCTTGAAGAAGAGAATCACGAACAGCAGATTCGCAGCAAATATGATCGCAAGATTTTGAACAGCTGCGGGTATGGTGCGGTCGAGCGCGTCCAGTGGAATGAGTTCAAGGCTACCGAACAGAACGCAGCTTGGATCGATGTCGACATGATCCGCAGCACGTCGAATAAGCACGAGACCGGCCGCGAAAAGTACGCTGAAGACTACCCCCATCGCGGCACCGTGTTCTACTTTTCCATAACGTCGAATGGTCTCGGACAGCAGTGCCGTGATGAGCCCGACTGCTGCGGCACCGACGAACAGCCAGAAGGGTGATCGCGTGCCCGAAAGAATGAAGGCAACGGCAATACCCGGAAGGACGGCATGAGAGATGGCGTCCCCCATCAAGCTGATCTTCTGCAGGACGAGGAACGTACCGAGAAGCGAACAGGCGCCGGCACTGAGTATGCCGGCCAGCACAATCCAGCCGTCAATGGACCATTCCCAGATGGGCGGCGTCATCGCAAGCCCCTTTTTGATTGTTGGAGGTTGTCTCGCTTCATTCTGTTCTAGCCTACTAGTGTGGCGAAGGGGGAATTGTCGCCGGTGTTCCTAGCGCACGCTCCAGTTCATAGATCAGATCGCTGGGCAGTACGTGTTCGATCTCATCGGCATCGCGATCGACATGCGAGGGCGCGATGTCCGCGTGACGAATCAGATAGAGTTCCCACAACCGGTGATTTCTCAGCAATCGGTTTCCTTCCACTTTCCCCCATGCCGTCAGGGCGACACGGTTTCCGGGTAACGACACGACGAGTCCTCGCCGAGCGAGTCGAGCGAGCCACGTCTTCAGGTGCAATGCCGTCCATGATCGCCGTTCGAGCAGCTGATTAAATGTGGGTGCTGCCCGGTATACGTTGGTATCCGATTGCGAGGCATGGTCGTTGGCCGCTTGCGG
>JBMYUM010000258.1:0-6035 GCA_049605375.1 Phycisphaerae bacterium
TGGGTGGTGACCGAGTTTTGCCGTTGCCGGTTGGCAGTGACTTGTCGGTTCTTGCGGGTATGGATGATGACGAAATCTATCTAATGGAAGAGTATCCGACCGATTGGCAGCTGGAGTTCAATACACGGTGGGTTTCCGAGTATGCGTTTGATGACGTCCGTCATCGCGAATCGGCCACCAAGGCGTTGCGTTTCTCGAAGGAGCGGACTGATGGAAGCCGTTGAGCAGCTGGCATCATGGCTCCGTAGCGCGTCAACAGGAGTTGTCTTCACCGGCGCCGGCATCAGCACGGAGAGTGGCATTCCGGATTTTCGTAGTCCGGGCGGCGTCTGGTCGCGCGAAAAGCCGGTCATGTATGACGACTTCATGCGATCTCGCGATGAGCGTGTACGGTACTGGCGTGTACGCGAGGAAATCTATCGTGACACGATCAAGGCCAAGCCGAACGCGGGGCATGATGTTGTTGCCGAGCTGCAGCGTCTGGGGCATGTCAGCGTCGTGATTACACAGAATATTGACGGGCTTCATCAGGATGCCGGCGCAGACCCGGTCATCGAGCTACATGGCACGAATCGCATCATTGCGTGTCAGACCTGTCATGCCGAGTTTGAGCCAGAGACCATTCTGGAACGAATTCGGCAGGGTGAGGATGCGCCGGATTGTCATCAATGTGGTGGGCCATTGAAATCGAAAACGATTTCTTTTGGTCAGGCGATGCCTCAGAAGGAGATGGAGGATGCGGTTCGTTATTGTGCGTCCGCCGACATTTGCCTTGCCATGGGGTCATCGTTGGTTGTTGAGCCGGCCGCGTCCCTACCGCGTATTGCCCGTCAGCGTGGTGCCCGGCTGGTGATCATTAATCACACTGAGACGCCGCAAGACGCGGAGGCGGATCTTGTGATCCGTGAGGGTATCGGCTCGACGTTGGAGGCGGTGTTGGCGATGATCAAGCAGAGTTGAATCACTGCAACTTCCGGCATTGGTGTGATGTCATTGCAGGTGCGTGGTACCAAGCTTGGATTCGCCCTTGGCCAATCCAGGCGTGGCACGGTGTCGGCTCCAGACCGGTTCGTCAGGAATTTGACGGAACATTGAGTTCTGTGAACGGAAGCGGGTCCGGTGGCACGATGTTGACATCGACGCCGCTCAATTCCACTTCACCACGTTCGACACGGCCTGCGAACTCAAGTGTTTCTTCGTATAGCGCGTCGAGCATGTCCTTTTCGGACACTGTCCGGGTTTGTTCGCCTTGAACATAGATGATGCCTTTTCCCTTGCCGGCAAAGACGGCAACGTCGGCACCTTCTGCTTCCCCGGGGCCGTTGACGACGCACCCCATCACGGCGACTTTCACCGGAGTCTTGATGGGCGCCAGTTTCTTGCGAACGTCGGCGACGAGTTTGATCAGATCGATTTCTATGCGGCCGCAGGTCGGGCAGGCAATCAGCTCGGGTTCAACTCTTTTTCGCATACCCAGCGAGCACAGTAGTTCTTTCCCATCTTCGACTTCGTGAACGGGGTCCGCGGCATAGGAGATGCGAATGGTGTCCCCGATTCCCATGGCCAGTAGTGCTCCCAGGGCCGATACGGAGCGAATGCGCCCGGTTTCGGGCGGCCCGGCGTGGGTGACACCCAGGTGGAGTGGGAGGTCGAAGCGCTCGCTTACGGCACGGTAGGCATCGATGCAGAAACCGGCGTCGATGCTCTTGGCCGATAGGACGACGTCGTGGAAATTATGCTCATCGAAGAGCCTCATGTAGTCTTCCAGGGTCGTGACCATGAGGCGGATCATGTTTCCGCGGTAGTCGTCGTCGAGTCCGGCCTGTTGTTCGGCGCGTACATCTTTGTCTTTGCGTTCGACCACGCTACCTTCATTGACGCCGACGCGGATTGGAATGCCGCGATCGCGGCAGGCGGCAATGACTTCGGCGACCTGTTTTCGATCCTGGATGTTGCCGGGGTTCAGGCGGATTTTGTGGACACCGGCTTTGATGGCTTCCAGGGCCCGTTCGAAATGGAAGTGGACATCGGCGACGATGGGCACGGGTGACTGGTTAAGGATTTCGGGCAACGCTTCGGTGTCGCGTTTTTCGGGTACGGCAACGCGGACGATGTCGCAGCCGGCCGCCGCCAGTTCTCGGACCTGTTTGACGGTCTTGTCAATGTCATAGGTGTAGGTGCTGGTCATGGATTGGATAGAGACTGGTGCGTCTCCGCCAACGGGTACGTTGCCGACCATGACTTGTCGCGTTTTCCGCCTTTGAATCATGAGGTTTCGCCTTGAGTCCTGGAGTTTCGATCGCCGACAGATTGTAAAGATAGGCGGATCGGAGTGTCAAACCTTGGTCGGGTTGGCATGTCGGGATATACAGCGTCATGTTGAATGTCGTCGATCCAGTCAGACCATGATGCGGGCCGGGTTGTCATCCGGTCGTTTTCGTCTGTATTTGTGTGATTTCAGTGCTGGCGGCGACGTTCTTTCATGGGCATCGTATCCGGCTCAAAAAATGCGTATCGGCTCTGTGTGCCGGTACGCGTTCAGGCTTTTTGAAAGTGAGGTCAAGGAATGAAGAATCGTCGCTTGGGTGTTGCCGCTTCGATGGGCATGCTGGGGGTGGTTTCGGTATTGACGGGCTGCGGTGGTGGTGAGACTGCGGTCGTCTCATTTGGCTATGCGTTGGAGCCCACGACCGGTCTTCCCCGGGGTATGAAGGTGATCACCATCGAAGAATCGACCGTCGGTGAGGCCACGGATCCGAAGTGGTCGGACTACGTGACGACAACGATGCAGCAGTTGGTTTCCGACTCCAAGCGTCGGTTTGGTACGGATTTGGAGATTTCTGACCGGCGTGACACGAATGCCACGTTTGACGAGGCTGACCTTCGCGCTTCCGGGATGTCGACCGGTGGTCCAGGTGGTGAAACCGGGAAGCTTCTGGCTGCGCAGGGTTCGATCCGTTGTCACGTGAATACATTCGTCGACATTGATAAGGGTTCCAGCCGCCAGATTACGGCGGGCAGTCTGATCGGTGCGGTTGCCAGCGGGGGGCGTTACCTTCGTACAGAAGAGGTTCAGGAAATTCGCCGGAACATGACGGTGCAGGCTGACTTTCGTTTGATCGATACGGCGAACAATAAGGTGTGGGAGCAGCTTCCACCCACGAAGTACAAGTTTGAAGATGAGAAGGGCGGAAGCCCGTTCCTTGGTGGCAGTGCGGATGAGACCGACCTTGAATCCGAGGATTCGATCATTGAGCCGTTGGTGACGGCTGCCGTCCGTAGTTTTCTTTCACGCCTGATCAAGATTCACATCAACGTTGAAGAGACGGTGGAGTCGAGTGGGAACGAGGACTGTCGCCGTGGTGTCCGTTTGCTGCGCGCCGAGGAATTCGAAGACGCTCTTGGGGCATTCAAGCTGGCTTTGGATCAATCGTCGAATGACCATCGTGCGGCCTTCGGCGCCGGCGTTGCCTGCGAGGCGACCGGTCAATTTGACGAGGCGATGAAGTACTACAAGCAGGCGTGCATTCTGGACGAGGAGCCGATTTACATGCGTGCTCGCGACCGCATGAAGGAATTCGGCGACCGCGCTGTAAAGTAGGGCCTTACGGCCGCGATATTTTCGGTCGTTTTCTAACTAAGGTGTCGGCCAACCTTCGGCCGACACGGGTGTCATACACCTTGCCCGCAACGTTGCAGGGACGATGTGCTGCATGAGCAGGTCGTGACGAACATTGCGGGCTTGCGTCTTGTTGGCGTGAAGCCGTGGGACTCAGGATTCCCATCCGGCAGACTAACAAGCTGAAGAATCGCTTTAGTAGACAGCGGAACCAGGAGATGAAACCATGTCCATGACTCGTTTGGCTCGGGTCCTTTTGATTGTCGCCGCCGTTATGGTGGGCAGCACTGTTCGTGCTCAATCGGTTAGTGATGCGCAGAACAAGTTGCTGGCGAAGCGTGCCGCAGAGGCGGATTGTTATCGCAAGCTGACCGAAGCTGTATACGGATTGCAGCTGAACTCGGAGACATACGTACGTGACTTCGTGACAGAAAGCGACGAAGTTCGAACGGAAGTGAATGAGTTCATCAAGGGTATTCGACTTGGTCAGCCCCGTTACTACGAGGACAATTCCTGTGAAGTAGATGGCGAGGTGACCGTATCGAAGTTGGTGACGAAGCTGAAGGAGGTTCACTCCACCTACGCCAAGGGAAATACCGTCAAGACGCGCGACTTTGAACAGATCGAGCAGAAGGTAAAGTCCAAGGTCATCAAGGCAACGGGGATGGGTGCGCCGCGCCCGGACGTGCCGGCTGGATTCGAAGAATACGTTGAGCCGTTGCCGACCGGGTATACTCCGGCCGCCATGACTCTTCCTGCGATCTGGAAGTCCGTTCCGCCTCAGGCCCGCCTTGGCGCCATTCGTGCAGCCGAAGTTGACGCGCAGCGTCGTCTGCTGGAACGCATCAAGGGTCTTCGTTTGACATCGGATACGCTGGTTCGTGACTTCGTCACGGAGTCGGATGAGATCACGACGCGAGCGCAGGGTGTGGTCGTCGGTGCCACGCAGGTCAGCCGCTACCTTCACGATAATGAGCTGATTGTCGAAGTGACGTTGGAAGTACCGGTGGAGAAGGTCTTCACGCAGCTGAAGGAACTTCATCAGACCTATTACAAGGGCAACAAGGTCACCACGACGGACATCACCAAGGTAAAGAAGACTGTCAAGCGAAAGATGCTTCGTGAGACGGGCATGGGTTGTCCCAACCCGAAGTTTCTTCGTCAGGCTCAGCAGGCCGGCGTCACGATGCCGACCTGGATGACGGAGCATATCAAGGCGACGGGGCAGGGTACGGACCCGGCTCTTGGAACGGCGCAGGGTAAGTTGAAAGCTGCTCGTGCGGCGGAGCTTGACGCCAAGCGTCGTCTGGCGGAGATGATCTACGGTTTGCAGATCGACAGCTCGACGACGGTGAAGGATTTTGTCACTGAGCACGATTCGATCGAAACACAGGTCTCTGCGGTTCTCAGTGGCGCCATTGTCGGCGCGCCTGTGTTCCATGGGGATATTGCTGAAGTTACCGTCAGCATGGCGGCTTCGGCGGTCTGGGCGGTTATCAATCAACACATGATTCACCTGAGCCGTTAGAGCTTAACTTTCCAAGGAGTGTGAAATGAAGTTCTCCTATTTACGTGCGACCGCATGGTGCGTGCTCGCGTTTTCCGCCATCGCTTTTCTTCCAGCGTGTGAGCAATCATCGCATCGTTCGACTCGAATGCGGACCTACAACGATGATCCGGATGCCGGTAGCAGCGAGAACCGTGAATCGGGATCAAAGCGAAGCGAGAGTGACGAACTGGATGGCGAGTACAAGATGCAAGGCGAAGGTGAGATGTCCGGCGGATAGTCGAACCATCGCACGCTCGCAAGAGCATGCCATTCTGCGAATCAAGACATGCCCCGTTGGCCATCCGGTCAACGGGGTTTTTTGTTGGGCACGTCCTGGCACTTGTCAGGGCTATGCTTCAGCCGTCGCTTGCTTGCTTCTCTTGCGCAGGCTTCGATAGCGAACGTTCAGCAGTTCGACCAGCAGAGAGAATCCCATCGCGAAATAGATGTAGCCCTTGCTGATGTGTGCATCAAATCCTTCGGCTACCAGCATCATGCCAATCAACAACAGGAAAGAGAGCGCGAGCATCTTCATTGTCGGGTGTCGTTCGATGAAGTTACAGACCGGCGTTGCGAAGATCATCATGACGGCGACGGCAACAACGACAGCCGCGATCATGACGATCAAGTGGTCGGCCATACCGACGGCGGTGATGACGGAGTCAATGGAGAAGACCAGGTCCAGCAGCATGATCTGAACAATGGCGGCGCTGAAACTGGCCACCGCTTTTGCCTTGGATTCCTTCTCATCCGGGGCTTCCAGTTTGTCATGAATTTCATACGTTGCCTTGGCAAGAAGGAACAAGCCACCCAACAGCAGCACGATGTGCTTGCCCGTGTATTCATGTTCCCAGAGCGTAAAGAGCG
>JBMYUM010000259.1:0-6031 GCA_049605375.1 Phycisphaerae bacterium
CGATCTGGAAGAAGAATCGAGCCAGCGCGCCACACGACGTACGGCAATCCCCAGCCTGCTGGCAGCCGCAAACGAACGGCTGGACGCGGCACAAACGGAACTGACTGATACAGGCACCTCCACCAATCCCCAGTCGGAACTGTCCCGCCAATCACTGCTGACGGCACACAAGATCGTAACCCAGGACGAAGTCGACGCCTATCAGCAAGAGCTTCGCTTCTACGATGCACGGAAGGAAGTTCTGGTGGTACGGCGCGACATCGCACGCCGCGAGCTGGAACTCGCACGCCAGCGAAGCGAGCGATGGCGTGAGCGTGCGGCCAGTAAACGTGAAGAAGAGGCAAAAACCGAGAACGAAAAAGTTCGTCAGAAACAACAGGAACTAACCGACGATGCCCCGGAGAGAATCAAAGAACTGACGGCAGAGAACGGCACACTCGCCCAGGAACTCGCGAAGCTCGGAAGCGACATCAAAGCAAGCGAGCAAAATGTCGTCATCACACGTGAAGATAACGAAACACTGACGAACGACCTCGAAGCGCTCAAGCGACGCTACAAGGCTCGCGAGCTGAAAGGTCTCATCGGACCCCAGCTTCGGCGACAACGGGCAAAGATCAGACAGTCCGGCACGCTCAGAAGAGAATTCGAAGAAGCTGAAGTCCGCATGGCGCAGGCTCAGGTTCGACTCTCAGAAATCGAGGCGGAACTCCGAACACTGCTGCGCATGGAACAACTGGTCGAGCGGGAACTCAAGACCATTGCAGATGCCGCCGAACAGCCACTCTCCGCGACAGAATCCGCACGGACGCGCAACACCCTGGAGCAACTCCTGACTGATCGCCAGGACCTCCTGACCAAACTTAGACGTGACTACGATACGTATGTGACGGATCTGATCGATGAAACCGTCGCCCGCCATCAACTGTTGACGCAACTCCAGGCCGTCGCCAACTTCGTCAACAAACGAATTCTATGGATACCCAGTGCCGCACCACTGACACAGCTGCCCGACATTTCTGACCTGACGCCCAACCCGGTCATCCTCGAGAAGTTCTTCGCAGCCGCCCAACATCAGGTCCGGGATGATTTCGCCGAATATCTGTTCGCGGCGTTCGTATTACTCGCGTGGCTCTACCTGCAACGCATATTGCAACGGCGGATCGATCGTTGGTCCACGCTGGTCGCCAAACCGCTGACAGATCGCTATGAATACACCGCGCGGGCACTGATCGCGACTCTCGTGGCTGCCGCTCCGTGGCCCGCATTCGTTGCCTTCCTGGGATGGAAAACGGGACAACTCAAGTTCAACGACTCCAACATTGCGTTTGATGTCAGTAACGCGCTGAGCGCGGCCCTGCTCTTTGCCAGCTCACTCTTCTACATGTTGCAACTGGCAAGGAAACTGTGCCACGAAAACGGCCTCGCCGCAGCTCACTTTCGGTGGGAAGCGGACGGACTTCGCCGTGCGAGCCGGCAGCTGCTATGGTCCGGACCATGGCTGATCCTATTCACAAGTATCGTTTACTTGACCGAAGCAACCGTCGAATCGGATTGGAGTGTAACCGTCGGCCGACCGGCGTTTCTCGCATCCATGCTCGTAAGCGCGATGCTTACCTGGAGCATCTTACATCCCACCCGCGGGGCACTCTCTTCCTTCTATAGCAAGCGCAAAGATGCTCCACTCTGTAAAGTAAGATGGATCGTCATTTCGTTCGCACTCCTCATTCCCATCGCTTGTGCCGTCTTGTCCGCAGGAGGATATCACTACGCTGCAATCGTCATACAGAAGAGCATGCTCCAAACCTACGTATGCGTTTTTGTCTTGACCATCGCCTACGGAATGGCAAAACGCGCCATTTTCTACGCCCAACGCCAACTCGCCGTCGAAGAAGCCAGGCGAAAACGAGAAGCCGCCGCCGAACAGGCCGAAGATCAGGAATCAACCGTCACACCCGACCTGGCCATCAACGATGCTGACCTGAATATTGGCAAGATCGGCGCCCAAACCCGTCAGCTGTTGTCCAGCTCGATGTGGTTCAGCCTCATCGTCGTACTCTGGCTGGCCTGGTCCAGCCTGCTTCCCGCACTCACCTTCTCGCTCGACATCCCGTTGTGGACGTATGCCATCCAGGCCGTGCAAGGCGAAACGGAAGGCGGCGATCCATCAGTCGCCGAGACGATCGTCCGCAGCGTCACGCTCACCAACCTGATCGTCAGCATCCTTGCAGTCATCTTCACATTCGCCTTGGCGCGAAACCTGCCTGGACTGCTGGAAATTGTCTTCCTACGGCGACTCGTCCTCGATGCAGGAACGCGATTCGCGATTACCACCGTCGCTCGATACCTCATCACAACCGTCGGAACCATCGTCGCATTCAACGCCATCGGAATCGGCTGGTCGAAAGTGCAGTGGCTGGCAGCTGCCGTGACCGTGGGACTGGGATTCGGTTTGCAGGAAATATTCGCAAACTTCGTTTCTGGTATCATCCTGCTCGTCGAAAGGCCCATCCGGATCGGAGACACCGTCACCATCAATGGAATCACCGGCGCCGTCAGCCGTATGCAGATCCGAGCAACAACGATCACCGACTGGGATCGAAAAGAACTGGTCATTCCCAACCGTGAATTCGTCACGGGAAGTTTCGTCAACTGGTCACTGTCTGACCAGATCCTGAGACTTGTCATCTCCGTCGGTGTCGCCTACGGCTCCGATGTGCAAAAGGTCAAAGAGATTCTCCTTGCCATAGCAGATGACGATGAGCGCGTACTCGATCAGCCCAAACCCAATGTCTGGTTCATTCGATTTGGGGAAAGCTCACTCGACTTCGAAGTGCGCGTCTTCGTCAAGGATATCGACGATTTCGTACTCTCGCGCGATGCGATGCACGCCGCCATTGATCAGGCCTTCCGCGAAGCCGCTGTCGAAATCGCTTTCCCCCAGCGCGATATTCACATTCGAACGATCCACGATCAGGCATCGTCGGCGTTCCCCACAAACAAAGAGCCTGAACAGGAATAAAACCATTCAAGAACGGAGAGTGCTGCCGCTCGCCGACCACGCCGGCAGACAGAATCAAACCAGCGGGGAAGCCGGACCTCACATAGGCTTCGGCTCCACCGGCCTCGCCCGTCAGTCAACACCTGGCAATAACGGGTGATCGGACGAAGGCCAACTGATCGGCCTGCCACTGAAACCGGCAACCGTCGCCTTTCTCGGCTGGTTTGGCCCCCGCGGCATCGCCTCAATCCTCTGCCTGCTCCTTGCCTTCGAAGCACACGTACCGCCCCTGGCCGATTCCATCATGCCCCCGATTGTCATGACCGTAGCCCTGAGCATTCTGCTCCATGGGTTGACAGCATTTCCTGCCGTGGTCATCTATGGAAAATTCATGCGGCGTGAACAGGAAAAACGACCCAACCCGGAAGACGCCGCCGTGTATGAAATGCCACTACGCATACGATCGGGAGGAACCTGAAGATGGTCGCCATTGTGACGCTCTTGGCAACGCTCGCCGTCGCGACAATCGTGACCAGAGCCGGCGCGGTCGCACTCATGATGACTGGACTTGCATCCGACGTCGCACGTTTCGAAGCACGGTCGGCGTTCTTCGGTGTCGGCTTCACAACTTCGGAAGCCGAAGCCATCATCCATCATCCGCAACGCCGACGAATCATCATGAGACTCATGACACTCGGCAACATGGGCCTCGCAGCATTGGCCTCAACAGCCATACTCTCGGCCCTGAGCCTGCAGCAGAGTAGCGCACCAGTCCTCTACACCTGGTCATTGATCGGCGGACTGTCGCTGCTGATTCTGCTCGGCCAAAGCACCGTGCTCGATCGCTGGATCAGCCGCCTCTCCAGCCTGTGCCTGTGCCAAATGACATCATTGAACAAACGCGCCTTTCTCGATCTGCTTCATATGCCCGAGCATCACGGCGTGACCGAAGTTCTCATCGCGCACACAAAACTCACGGGCAAATCAACGCTGGGAGACATGATCCGCGTATGCAATGAAACCCAATCGTGCAGTACCGTCGCACTCGGTCTACAGACAGGACGGCACTACATCAACCTCCCCTCGGATACCCAACCACTGAAAGACGGCGACGTACTCTACCTGTACGGCCCGGCCGATGAACTTTCTAAAATCAACGCCGTCTGCAAGAATCGAATCATGAAGGAATTGGAAGAGAGCGAACCGTCGGATCGGTCACGTTCCAAAAGTGCATAAGCACGCAGTAACCTGACGTTCAGTGTAGCCAGATCGTACAGACAAACGGTTGACCAACATTGGCAACCCCAAAATAGCGGAGTGACTTGCTATGGCAGATTCGAATCGACCACTTGTTTGGTATCGCGTACTGGACGCGAATGAACTTCAGGAAGGACGCGTCGTAACGGCATCCATCAGCCAGGGCGATTCGGTCAAACAAGTCTGCATGACCCATGTCAATGGAGAATACAGCGCACTCGACAACGCCTGCCCGCACCAGGGCGGCCCCCTCGGTGAAGGCTCTATCGAGAACGGATGCCTCCGTTGCCCATGGCACGGATGGGACTTCGACCCCCAAACCGGAAAACCGCCGGGCGGCTACGACGATGGCGTACCAACCTACCCCGTTGAAGTTCGCGCCGACGGCATCTACGTCGGCCTGGAAGACCCCGAACCGCATGTGCGCACCGTAACCGACGTCATGGCTGAAACCATGACAAACTGGGGTATGAGCCACATCTTCGGCATGGTAGGCCACTCAAACCTCGGATTGGCCGATGCCATTCGCCGCGTGTGTGAAGCCGGAAAAATGGAATACATCGGAATCAGGCACGAAGGCGCTGCAGCCTTTGCCGCCAGCGCGTACGGCAAACTGACGGGCGAACCCGCAGGATGCCTGACCATCGCCGGACCAGGCGCAACAAACCTGCTCACAGGCCTCTGGGATGCAAAAGTCGACCGTGCCCCCGTCCTGGCACTCACCGGACAGGTCAACCAACAGGTCTTTGGCCCCGGCGCGTTCCAGGAACTTCCGCTCAGTGAAGCATTCTCAGCAGTCGCTGGGTTCAGCCAGGTATGCCTGCCAGGTTCCCACCACGCAGAACTGACAAGCCTGGCCCTGAAATATGCACATACCCATCGAGAAGTCAGTCACATCATCTTCCCGGACGACGTGCAAACCATGCCCGCAGACGAAACGGCCGAAGCAGGAACACCCGAAGGCCGCATGGGTGACCCCCGAATCTTCCCGGCCCAGGCAGATTTCGACCGGGCCGTCGATCAGCTTCGCAAAGCCAAACGCCCCACGATCATCATGGGGCACGGCGCAAGATTCGAAACCGACGCCATCCGTGCCTTGGCGGAGGAACTGAAGTGCCCGGTCCTCACCACGTTTAAAGCCAAGGGACTCATCGGGGATTGCGGCGGCCCCGGCGGCGGCCACGACCTCGGATGCGGCGTACTTGGACGCAGCGGCACACCCATCGCAAGCTGGTTCATGAACGAAAGCGATCTCCTGCTCGTATTCGGAGCAAGCTTCAGCAATCACACAGGCATTACACCAAAGAAACCGATCATCCAGGTCGATTTCGATCGACACCAACTGGCGCGATTCCATCACGTCGACATTCCACTGTGGGGCGAACTCGGTGTCACCGCACGGGCCATGCTCGAAGCAATCCGCGGCAATCATCAGTCAATTGATCACAAGTCCGAGGTAGCCGAGCGCTGGAGAATCTGGCGCGAAGAAAAAACGAGCCGGCTGCAGGACGATCACGGACACGGCGTATCCAGCGCCGCCATCTTCGACGTGATGAACAAGACCGCTCCACACAATGCAATCGTCGCAGTCGATGTCGGAAACAACACCTACAGCTTCGGACGCTATTTCGAATCGTCCGGAGACCAGGCCGTGCTCATGAGTGGGTATCTCGGCTCCATCGGCTTCGGCTCAATCAGGTAGGTGCCCTCGAAACCGATTGACCGCCCGTAATCGCGCGCCATGGTCAGGAACCTCGCAAAATGTTCGAGCTCTCT
>JBMYUM010000260.1:0-6015 GCA_049605375.1 Phycisphaerae bacterium
GCCGCCCGGCGCATCCCGGGACATCGCGCCGGAACCCGCATCGGTGAGTGTCACGCAACCGGCATCCATCCTGTTCACGTCAGGAACGACAGTACAGGCCAAAGCCGTCCCTCTCACACACCGCAATCTGATATCGAACGCCCGTGCGCTGCTGCAAGTTCATCGACTCTACCCGTCGGACGAATTGCTTTCGGTTCTGCCGATGTATCACGCGTTCGAGTTTACGGGGGGCTTCCTCTGTCCGTTTGCGTCTGGCGCGACGATCACGTACCTGTCAGAAATGAAGGGCAACGAAATCCGCAATGCGATGATTGCCACGGGCACGACCGTCATGCTCGTCGTCCCGCGCCTTTTGCAGAGCTTCCTCGACGCGATTGAGCTTCAGGTCTCCTCCGTGCTCATGGGCAAAACGGCCTATCGATCGGTCGGCGCGGTTTCAGAGTTGGGTGGCCAACGACTGGGGCGTCTCCTCTTCACGCCGATCCACAATCGCTTCGGGGGCCATGTTCGCATGTTCGTCAGCGGTGGCTCACGATTGGAGCCTTCCCTGTGGCAGTCGTTTGAGCGCATGGGCTTTCCGGTTTACGAAGGTTATGGCCTGACGGAAACGTCGCCCGTCCTTTCCGTGAATCCACCGGGCGCGGGTCGACCGGGCACGGTCGGCAAGATGTTGCCGAACATCGAACTCGAGATCCGCAATCAGAATCTGGAAGGCATTGGCGAAATCTGGGTGAAGGGTCCCAGCGTCATGTCGGCCTATTGCAACAACGACGAAGCGACCAAGGAAGTCATCGTCGATGGTTGGTTCGACACCGGCGATCTTGGTCTACTCGATGACAACGGCTACTTGACTATCACCGGTCGCTCCAAAGACCTGATCGTCACATCGGCAGGCAAGAACGTCTATCCGGACGAAGTCGAGTTCCGCTATCGCGAGCTCCCATTCGTCAAGGAAATATGCGTATTCGGCATGAGCGCTGATGATGGCGTCGGTGATACGGTTCATGCGGTCGTCGTGCTCGATACACAGCAAATGCGGGATGTCGATTTCTCGTCCGCAGAACGCGAGGTTCGCATGGCCGCCGAATCCATTTCGGAAACCTTGCCACCGCACCAGCGAATCACGACCCTTCATTTCTGGGAACACGAACTTCCCAAGACGTCGACCTTGAAAGCAAAACGTGGGTTGGTTCGCGAACGTGTCCTGCAAGATTGGCAGAGCGGTTCGACCACGAATCGTCCATCGATCGGACACGACGCCGGCCCGCCGCCTGAATACGAAAATGTCACGTTCCCTGTCGTACGGAAGATCCTCGCACAGCAGACAAAGCGGACGGAAAAACACATCAGCCGCGACGCGCACCTGCTTCTCGATCTCGGCATCGACAGCATCGGCAAGATCAACGTGATTGGCGAAGTCGAGTCGCATTTCAGCATGGAAATTGACGATGAAACTGCGACCAAAGCCGCTCGGGTCTGCGACCTGCTCGCGATTATCGGTGATCGTCAGCCGACACCGGGTAAGAAGCGGGATCCCTCGCACTGGCGAAAACGAATCGCCAACGAAAAATCCGGCAACCTACCGAAGAACGGCCATCTTCCACCTCACCTGATGCCGATTCGTTGGATGCTGCGTGGCGGTGTCGGTCTTTTCATGAAGACGTACGTCAGAGTTCGAACGCACGGGCTCAAAAACATCCCCGACAAGGGTGCCTTCATCCTGGCGCCCAATCACTCATCACACCTGGATTCGCCTTCGGTACTCGAAGCGGTCTCCGGAAAACGTCGTGTTTGGGTTGCCGGCGCGCAAGACTACTTCTTCAACACCGCCATGAAACGATTCGTCTTTGGCAAGGTCCTGGATACGATCGCCTTCGATCGCAAGAGCGACGGCGTAGAAGGCCTCCGACGTTGCGGCGATGCCCTTGGACGCGGCGACGGCCTGTTGATCTTCCCGGAGGGTACGCGATCGCTGACGGGCGAAATGCAGCCCTTCCGTATCGGTGTATCGGTTCTTGCCGTAGAGCGATCGGTCCCCATCGTGCCGGTGCACATTGATCGGACCTATGACCTGTTCCCGAAGGGGCGCCGCTTCATTCACCCGGGCGTGGTGACGGTTCGCTTCGGAAAGCCCATCCATCCACCTGAGCTGAAGGATGATGACGATCACTACGAGGCCTTCCGAACAGTGACAGCAGAGTTGGAAGCCGCCGTTCAGAAACTGGCACGGTCATCTGCGCGACGCGAGGTCGCATCATGACGGATGCTTCCGCGAATGCCGCAGGAACAACTGGACGTGCCGCCGCCTTCTTTGACGTGGACGGTACACTTGTTCACTCAACCATCGCCCACTACTACGCCTACTTTCGTCGCGTTGGCATGCCGGCCTGGCTCGGCAAACTCTGGCACGCGAGCTTCGTGGCACGGTGCGGCTATTTTTTGATCTTGGACAAGATCAATCGCAGCATGATGAATCGCGTCTTCTACCGCAGCTACAAGGGGATGTCTGTCTCTGGCACGCGGGATCTGTGCGAGCAGTGCTACCAGGAAGTGATTCGCCCGCGTCTCTACCTCGAAGGTGAAGCAGAAGTCAAACAGCACAACGATGCCGGCCGTGAAGTTGTGCTGGTGACCGGCTCCATCGACTTTGTCATTGAACCCCTTGCACGCGAGCTCGGTATTGCATCCGTCGTTGCTTCACGGCTCCTCGAATCGGGTGATGTCTTCACCGGCGAGTTGGCCGGTCCGCCGATCGGCGAAGAGGAAAAAGCACGGCGCATGCGCATATTCGCTGAAGACAAGAAATTCGACCTCGAAGCGTCATACGGCTATGGTGACAGCATCGCCGATCTACCCATGCTGGAAGCGGTCGGTCATCCGGTTGCGGTTAACCCCGACAAGAAGTTGGCAGCGATTGCCGCGCAGCGAGGTTGGCCTGTCAAACGCTGGTCGCAACAACATCCGACTCACGGAGTGTCAAATTGAAGGCACTGCAATACCGTAAGAGTATCCCCCGGTATGCCGTACTGAAACTGTTCGGTAGTCGGTATCGCAAGCTCTATACCAGCGGCATCGCGCCCTTTTCCCTTGTTGACATCCCGGATTTCCCGCTGCCGACGCAGTCCTGGATGCGCGTAGCCCCCCATCTGACCGGTGTCTGCGGTTCCGACCTGTCCACGATTTGCGCCAAGGGTTCGCCCTACCTCGCGCCGCTGACGTCCCTGCCTTTCGTGATGGGACACGAAATCGTGGGACATGTTTCGGAGGTGGGTGATGATGTAAAGGGATTTTCCGTCGGCGACCGTGTCGTTATTCACCCGGCGTTGGGATGTCATGCCAGAGGCATTTCGCCGGCTTGCCAGGCTTGCCGCGAAGGCAGGGACGCACTGTGCGACTTCGTGACCGAAGGTGACATTTCCAAGGGCATTCAGACCGGATTCTGCCGTGACACCGGTGGCGGTTTCAGTGAAGGCCTCGTCGCGCACGAGTCGCAAGTCTACAAGGTCCCGGAAGGAATCGATGATCGCGCAGCGGTCCTGATCGAACCCTTTGCGTGTGCATTGCACGGCGCATTTCGCGCCGAGGTCTCGGAAGACGATACTGTCCTGGTCATAGGATGTGGTGCGATCGGGCTATTGACCATCGCAGCCTTGCGAGCACGAGGTGTCAAGTCTCGCATTGTCGCGGTAGCCAAGTATGATCATCAGCGGGAACACGCGATGGCCTTGGGCGCCGATGAGTTGTTACACGGCGGCGGGTCGACGTCATCACGGTATGCCGACTGGGCCAGAGTTCTGGACGCTAAAGTTTACCCGCCGGAACTGGGGAAACCGACCGTCGTTGGTGGTGCTGCCGCGGTCTTCGACTGTGTTGCGAGCTCACGAACCATCGACGATGGCATCCGATTCACGAGAGCCGGCGGAACATTCGTTCTCATCGGAATGCCCGGTGTTCCATACAACGTTGACTGGACGCCGCTATGGTTCAAGGAACTCTCGCTCCACGCCGCCTATGCGTACGGACCGGAACGGACCGCGGACGGTGAACGCGAGACGTTTGATCTCGCTTTGGAGTTGATGCAGCCCATCGCGCCCGCGTTGGCCAAACTGGTGGGACAACCGCACGAACTAGCAGACCATCGCGCAGCATTGTCTTCGGCCATCTTCACGGGCCGAAGCGGCATCGCAAAGACGGTCTTCGCCATACACGAAGGAAGCTATTGATGATACGTCAAGATCAGGATTGCCTGCACACCGTCAGTCGTTCCGACCCGCCGTTCCTGTTTCACTGCGGCGAGGGCTTTCGACGACATCGGCTGCCGGAGGGAACGGACGTTATCTATGGCAAACCCCCACTCCCTGAGACAGCTGACCGCGTCGCCGCGATCAATCATGCACTGGACAATCCGGAAGGCGATGAGCCACTGAATGCACAGCTGCGTCCGGGCATGAAGGTCACCATCGCCTTCGATGACGTATCCCTTCCCATTCCACCCATGCGACGTCCGGACATCCGACAGACGGTGATGGAGCTCGTGATCGATCGACTCGACAAGGCGGGCGTGACCGACATCGAACTGATCTGTGCCATCTGCCTTCATCGACGATGCACGCCGGCAGAACTCAAACACTTCGTCGGCCCGCGTATCTTCAAGCGATTCTGGCCCGACCGCCTGTACAATCACGACGCGGAAGATCCTGATGGGAACGTCCATCTCGGCACCACAGGCACCGGCGAGGAAGTCGAGCTCAATAAGCGTGCGATTGAGTCAGACCTGTTGATCTACGTGAACATCAATCTGGTACCGATGGATGGTGGCCATAAGTCGGTACCGGTCGGGCTCGCAACCTACAAGTCGGTTCGGCATCACCATAACGCTGACATGCTCCTCGAAGAGTCCAGCTACATGGATCCGGAACGCAGCCACTTCCATCGCTCGTGCGAACGCATGGGTGACATCGTCAAGAAGCATGTGAAGATCTTCACGATTGAAACGACGATGAACGGCGATACGTTTCATCCGCTCCTCAACTTCATGCAGAAACCGGAACTGAAATGGCACGTCGGCGACAAGCTTAACTACCACTTCAGCAGTCGTGCCCTGAAACTGCTGCCAACGGCATGGCGTCGGGCGGCATACAACTTCCTGCCGTCCATGTATCAGCTGGCTTATGTACACGCCGGTGAAACCGATGCCGTGCACGCCAAGACCCTGGATGGTGTTCACGAACAACAGTGCGTAAAGGTCCCGCAGCAATACGATATCATGCTGCTGGGCCTGCCGGCACTCGGCCCCTACAACGTTCACTCGATTCAGAATCCGCTGCTGATCAATTGCCTGGGCATGGGCTATTTCTTCAATTTCTACCGCCATAATCCGGTGGTCAAGAAAGGCGGCGTGACAATTCTGGTCCACCCCTTCAAACGTGAATTCCACAAGGTGCATCACCCCTCCTACATCAAATTCTATGATGAAGTACTGCCGCAGACGCGCGACCCGCACGTGATGGAACACAAGTTCGAGAAGGCCTTCGCGGAGAACGAGCAATACATCGATCTCTACCGAAATTCTTACGCTTATCATGGCGTGCACCCGTTCTACATGTGGTACTGGGGCGCACACGGCAACGCGCACTGCAGCAAGGTGATCGCCGTCGACCCGATCGAAGATGAAGTGCCGCGACGACTTGGCTATGAAGTCGCCAGAGACTTCGACACGGCACTCGGCATGGCTCGGGACATCATGGGGCAAAATGCTTCCATCGGGTATGTCCACACACCGCCGATTCTGATGTGTGATGTGATGCAGGCGTGATACCGTGGCCAACAATCGCACCATCGACTTCGTCGTCAATCCGACCTCCGGTCGCGGTAAAGCACTGGCCTTTGCGGAGGCGACCGGTCGCCATCTTCGTGAGCGAGGTGTCGAAGTCGATATTCATCGCACGACGAGAGCCGGTGACGCCGAAGAGATCGCAAGGAATCTCTGCCTGTGCGATTCACCACCTTCCGTCA
>JBMYUM010000261.1:0-6001 GCA_049605375.1 Phycisphaerae bacterium
CCGTTGCTTCTCGTCGTTGATCAGACATAGGTATATTACTCTCTGTGAACCTCACAAGAATCAAGGCACGGTCGACTACTGAACCCGTTCCGCTCGTTCGATCTGCTCTTCCTGTTCCAGCATGGAGAACTTGGGCTTCTCCACATCACGGAACATACCCAGAGCAGTCGCCCAGATGAGCATGCACGTCATGCCCGCCGCTACAATCATGTAGTTCGACAACGGAACCATCGTGAAGTTTCCATACGGATCGTTGCGAATGGTCCAGACAAACTGAATCAACTTGTCCAGGAACCCGTACGCGCCCGGGCCGATGATAAGCAGCGTAACGATGACCAACGTGATAATGTGTGTCCGTCCGCTGATACGCCGTGGAACGCCCTGATAGGTCTCATCGCGCGGTGGCTGCTTCGAATTGTCCTTCATGATTCACCACTTCCCTTCTGACCGTGATCGGCCATCGAAAGCTGCTCCAAGGCCGTCGGATCTTCCGTGGTCGGTCCCTGCGGTCCCTCACCACGGTAATACGGATACTCCGCCAACCAACTGCCGAGCCATTGCACATACGTAATGATCGCAAATCCGCGCTTGTTTGGATAACCTTCGTCATCGAAGAACCAGGGATAACGCGGCATGACGGACGTCGGCACAATCTGCGTCGGCTTGTAAAAGTGAGCCACGTGCCAGTCGTTGGTGCGACGAGCACCTTCGCGGCTCAAGTCCGGTCCGACGCGACGCGTTCCGAAGAGCACCGGTCGCTGCAACACGTTCTGGTATTCACGAGCGTGCGAGCGCGGCCCCCATCGAATGTCCTCGTTGGAAACCGGACGAATCTGCTGGCTGTGACAGTGCCAGCACGCTTCACCGACGTAAATATCCCGTCCCAGTTCCAGCGCTTCGGCGTATGACGCCAGCGTGACACCCTTCGGGAAATGCGTTTCAAACTGTTCGGGCCAACGCTCTGCCAGATCGGCAAACTCCGGAACCATCCCCTTGGAGACGATGTCCTCAATCGTCTCTTCCGGATTGTCCGCGTAGATGGTCCATGGCAACACCGCCATGACCACAAAGGCCAGGGCGAAGAAGAACAACCCGGCGATCAAGAATACGCCTGATTTTGATTCAAACATGAATTCCACTCACCTGTAGGAGTAAGGGTGGGTTGAACCCACCCGTTTTTTCAAAACGACTCGCGCTACGCCGGCGTCGCGCCACCCAGTTGCGTGTGCCCACCGTTCGAAGCACCTGCCCGGCGCTCAACCGCAGCCATCTGCCAGGTCATCCATACATTCGCAGTGAAGATGATCTGCCCGGCAATCATGGCGATACCGGCCAGCGTTCGAATCTGCCAGAACGGCATGGAGAACTGCAAAGAAGCCTCCCACGGTGCAAGATCACGCCAGGAGAATCCCTGCACGAGACCACCAAAGACCAGGTCGAAGAACATGACAAGCATGCTGATCCCTGTCAGCCAGAAGTGCCAGCCATTCCAGGACGGACGATACCAATCACTGGCGCCCAGCAATCGTGGGAACAGATGGGTCATGATGCCCAGGATCCAGAAACCAAAGACACCGAACATGACGAGGTGAGCGTGCCCGACCACCCAGTCCGTAAAGTGAATGATCTTCTGGAAGGTCAGCGTCACCTGCATGGCACACTGAAGACACGTGGTGAAGTAGAACACCATGCCGATATAGAACCAACGGATCGGCATGTTCGTTCGGAGTGCATCACCGCGATGACGAAGCGTACCGAAGAAGTTGATGATCACCGTCGCCACCACGAACTCGACCGCAACCGTCGAAATCACGGCGCCATACTGCAGGAACATCGGGATCGGTGCATACAGGAAGTGGTGAATACCGTTCAGGGGATAGAAGAACGCCAGCCCCCAGAACCCCACAAGCGACAGACCGTGACTCCAAATGGGCTTCTTCAAAATGATGGGAACGAAATAATACATCAAGCCCCAGCCCAGCGGCGTCACAAACAACCCGACCAGGTCGTGAATAAACAAACCGACAATCGCACCTGACGCCGAACCACCCACGAAATACTCGGGAAGGAAATTGCCCATGGCGTACACGAGAATCGTCCAGACGAACGCGGACATGAAGTACCAGAGCGATACATACATGGGGCCCTTCATCTGAATAATCGGAGGCAGGAAATTCACCGCGACCAGCACAAGGCCGACGAGCGCAATCGGATCGACAAACTTCGGCGTCTCACCCCACTCGACCGCCTGCGCCATGCCGATCAGCAAACCGACAACCGTGGCGAGGACGACCGCCTGCCACGCGAAGAATATGAAACGGGAAAGGATCGGCGAGAATACCGGTCGCATCGTCAAACGCGGAATAGCCCAGTGCATCGCACCAAGGAACGCGTTCGCAATGAACCCATACGCCACACCGTTCGTGTGGACCATGCGCCAGCGACCGGGAGACATCAATTCCGACATCTCAAACGGATAGAGCTGAAGGAACTGCAACGAATAGAGCAGTCCCGCCAACATGGCGATCAACAAATAACTCAATGAAGCCAGCAAGTGCCAGCGTACCATCTGAATATCGCAAAGGTCTTCTGTGGTGGGAGCTGGAGGCTCGGCAGCAGCTCCCCCTTGAATGCCTGTCATGGCAGTTGTCATCAACTTCTTCCTTTAAGCGTGTAAGGTTGAGATCGTTCCGCAGCCAATAGCAAACGGCAGAGAACGACGCGTCACCCGCTACTCGTCCTCGTCGAACTCTTCCTCTTCGAAGTCTTCATCAAACGCCTCGTCGCCGCCCATCACGTCTTCTTCCGTGAGCGGGACGGGAATCTCACCCACGGCGAGGATCTTCTGCTTGCGGTCACGCAGCTCGAACTCACCTTCCGCCAACCGCGCAGGCTTGTCGATGATCAGCGATCGAACGTAGTAAGCCATCGCCCAGACATCCGCACGCGTAACGAGGGATTGGTCCGGATTCTCCTCACTCGGCAGCTCGATCGAATCGATCCAGGTGGGCATCGCCGTACCTGTGATTCCGGCGGCGATGGAACGGTAGAGATCCTCAACGTCGGTGCCGGCCCGTACGTAGTCACGAAGGAAGTCCGGCGGGTACGACATCTCGCCCTCCGCATTGGGCTTGCCTTCAGCCAGGTGAATGTTGGGACGGAAGGCATCACGCGGAGAGTCTTCCAGCTCGACCAGATGCTGATTCAGCTTGTCCGGACTGACATAACTCGGATGACACGACCAGCACTTCGCGTAACCGTGGTACACCACTTCACCGCGGGCAATCGCCTCCGATTTGTCAGCCTTCGATCGATAGGGATCATCAACATAAGGCACCGATGACGCAGGCGAACGCTCCGTCCACTTGGGAGAGAACGTCTTCAGGTAGGCAATCATCGCGGTCACCGTACGGGCGGGAATCATGTCCCAACCCGGCATGGAGCTGCCCTTCAAGCCCTCGACAATGGTACGACGCAAATCATCGTCAGAAGGCAAACGACCGGCACGCGTCGACGAAAATTTGTAACGAGCATTGATGAAATTACGCGGACGAGGATGAAGGAAACGAGCGGCCTCGCCGTTCCCGTCGCCCTTCTCACCGTGACACCCGATGCAGTAAATCTGGTACGCCTCGCGCCCCTCGTCAATCAGCGTCGTGCGAACACTCGTTTGGAAACCAAACTCCGACGGACGAGACATCTCAGCATCACCGGCGTCAGCAACAGAATCCGACGGACCGCAACCGACAAGCTGACCACCCATGAGAAGTGAAACCAGCATCAACAACAAAAACGAAAAGAAAGTGGCTCGATTAACTCGCAAGGTTTGCACGCAACTACTCCGCTATCGCTACCTGGGGCGGCACGAAACGACCCCATTGATCCACCAGCAACATGGTCCAACCGAAAACGAGATGGGTGAAAATGGCGACCGGTAGAGGAATCGTCTCCACGATCCAGTTCCCACCGATCAACATGGGCTGTACCCAGGCAATCAGGCCGTAGAAGTTGATCAACCAGATGCCGATCCCCATCACCGTCGCGACCGCAAAGCGGACAAACATGTTGGATTGGGAAAAATACCGACTCAAAACAAGGTGGAACGGAATCCCACCAAACATCCCCGTCCCCAGGTACAAGCAGCAACCGGCCGCGAGAGCGAACCCGCTTTCGAGATTCAACGCACGCTCGCCAAGAGGAAACGTGAGATAGACTCGAATCAACTCCAACGGGTGCTTGCTGAGCATCGCCGCACCGATCACATTCACCAGCAGACTCGTGGTCGCCGCGATGAAACCCAGCACCATCCCCGCCATGATGTGATAGGCGGTGTAGTACGATTTCGGCGGCCAGGAAGGCTCGCCCCCATAAGCCGTGCCTTCACCCATGGAAGCAACCGGCGATACCGCACCAACTCCCATTCCCGACTCCATCGACTCGCCACCGGCAACACCCAACTCGCGCTCCAGGGACGAAACGGACGAACGCAGGTGCTCCAGCTCCCGTAACTTCGCATCCCGATCAATAGTCAATGTCGCCTCTCCCAAGCATGCCCTAACCTCCCAAAAGCCCAGCACTTCCAGCCAACGCAGGCGTGGGGAAAATGCCCCGCATGTGTGCGGCATTCCACCCAACGCAAGCTCCGACGACGACGAAACGGCCGCAAATGCACAATCCGGCAAACGCCGCTCGTACACGATCAGGCCCAAATCGCAGCGAAATCCGCCCACAGCACCTATCAGACCTGACGCTCACGTCGCATGACACGCTGGCACGTCACGTGCCCGAAGAGTCAGTCAGAGTTTTCGAAGCGTGATATTTTCGGAGTACCCTTCCATGTCACGATCAACCGTTAATTTCTGGTTGGATGCTGCCATCGGTCTAATCCTGACGGCCCATCTTGCCATCAGCGGTGTTGTGAGTGTCGTTTTTCCACCCGCTCTTGAAGCACACGGTTGGACGCTATGGGGATATGACTACAACCAGTGGTGCAACGCGAGAGATATCATCCTGCTCGTCTTTGCCCTGGGGGTCCTTGTCCATCTGATCCTGCATTGGAACTGGATCTGCGGCTACATCACCAATCAGATTGCGAAACGACGGGGCGAGCGATTCCGCCTGGAAGACGGCGAAAAAACCCTGATCGGCGTCGGCACGCTCGTTGTCGTACTGACCGCGATCACCGTCGTCATCGGCGCAGCCGAGTTCGGTATCCGGGAACCCCGCCCCGATGCTGAGCAGACCACGGTCTCACTCACGCTTCGCGATTCGTGACGACCGCGTACGAAAGTTGCCATATAATGGCAAGCTATGACCAACGATGACCAACTGCAGGAATACAAGAGCTACGTACGCTTCACAGACGATGATGAACAGAACCTGCGAGCGCTGGCACCAACGGCGATCCCGCTTATCCCGGACATCATCAATTCCTTCTATGAAGCACTCTTGGACAACCCCGCGGCAAGGGCCGTTTTCAGCGGGGGCGACGAACAGGTAGAACGGCTGCGTGCAATCCTGGGCAACTGGCTGAAGGAGCTTTTTGTTCGCACGCAAGATGAGGACTACATACTCTCCAGACGACGGATCGGAAAAATTCACCTGGAGATCGGACTTCCCCAACGCTTCATGATCCTCGGGATAGACCTCATGTGGCAGGGAATTTGCATGACGCTGCGGAACGCCGCAAGCAAAGATCCACAATTGGAACAGAAACTGGACTCGCTCCATAAACGACTGACGATCGATCAGGCCATCATGCTGGAAAGCTACAAACAACTGGATGCCACAAGAATCCGGCGCGCCGAACGAGACGCACTGAAGGAACAGCTCACGCGCGCCGAACACCTCGCCGAAGTCGGACAGCTGGCGGCCTCACTCGCCCACGAAATCAAGAATCCGCTCACGCCCATGAAATTGGGAATCCAACAGTTGGAGCGGCGGGCGCGGGCAGAGGGGGTGTCGGTGAAAGATTTGAGTGACCGGGTGGTGGCTTTGTCGT
>JBMYUM010000262.1:0-5998 GCA_049605375.1 Phycisphaerae bacterium
CGGAGATCCCGACCAGCCCACCATGGGGTTCATCGTTGATGCGATGGCCGAAGCAATCCGTGACCCCTCCGTGCACCGGTACCCCAAAGGACGGGGCATGGACGACTACCGCAACGCCATCGTCAATTACTTCCAGAAGCGCTATGGCGTATCCCTCGACCCCGTCAAAGAAGTGACGGCCCTCATCGGTTCCAAAGAGGGAATCGGCCACCTGCCCATCGCCCAGATCAACCCCGGAGATGTGGCACTCATCCCCGAACCGGGATACCCGGTCTACACCAGCGGCGTCATCTTCGCCGGTGGAGAACCCCATCCCGTACCGCTGCGCGAAGAGAACGGCTGGCTGCCGAAATTCGACGAAATCCCGAGCGACATCTGTCAACGTGCACAACTGATGTACTTGAACTACCCCAACAACCCGACGTCGGCCCTCGCACCGCTCTCATTCTACGAAGAGGCCGTCGCATTCGGTCGCGCGAACAACATCCTCATGGCCCATGACTGCGCCTACTCCGAAATCTATTTCGGAGAACCACCGGCCAGCATCATGCAGATTCCCGGCGCATCGGATTGCGCCATCGAGTTTCACTCGCTGTCCAAGAGCTTCAACATGACGGGGTGGCGAATCGGTTTCGCTGTTGGAAATCCAGATGTCCTCGCGTCGCTCGCTGCGACCAAAGACAATATCGACTCGGGTGCCTTCACCGCGATTCAGCGCGCGGCAGTGGCCGCACTCGACGGATACGATCACCCCGAAGTGAGAGAGCAGACCGAAATCTACCGGAAGCGTCGCGACATCCTGTGCAACGGACTTCGTAAGGCCGGCTGGCCCGTCACGCCACCCGAAGCCACCTTCTTTGCGTGGGTCAAGTGTCCGGGCGATCTCGACTCAATGACCGTCGCCAAACGCATACTCAACGAGACTGGTGTCGTCGTGGTGCCGGGCGCAGGTTTCGGCAAGACCGCCGACAGGTTCGTTCGCTTCGCGCTGACCGTCGAGGCTGATCGAACGCAGGAAGCCGTGTCGCGCATCGCCGGCATGACGTGGTAGACGTAACCGAAAAACACGGACGGTTTGTAACATCAACGCCACAGCCACAACAGCCGACACCGCATGGATCGCGCTAGGCAGCAATCTGGGCGACCGAATGGAACACCTGCGATTTGCCGTGGATGCCATCCGGACGCTGCGCGATGTAACGCTTGATCCGGAGCGTGACATTGCGTCTGTTTATGAAACGGCCCCGGTCGGCTGTTCGACGGAACAGGGCCCATACCTGAATTCCGTGTGCCGTGTGAAAACAACGCGCAAACCCGCGGCATTGCTATCCACCTTGCATCAGATCGAAGCCCGTCGCCTGCGCGAACGAAAAGTTACCAACGGACCGAGAACCCTGGATCTTGATCTGCTCGCCTATGGCACCATCACTTTGAATGATCCGGAGATGACGATTCCCCATCCGCGGATGCATGACAGACTGTTCGTCTTGCAGCCACTGATGGAAATTGAACCTCATTGGGTCCATCCGGTCACCGGTGACGCCGTAGCAGTGCTCGTCTCACAAACGCAAGCGAATGATCCGAGTCAGCAGATTCAACGGGTGACAGAACGCGACTGGATTTCAATGAGTGGAGTCTGAATCGGAAGGACCGAATCCGGTGCGTCACCTCGCTAGTGCCCGTGATGGGCACACATCTCCAGAAGCATGCGAGCGGTGTTGGTGGACGCACTTCGGCCGTGAAGCGGAGCCGTGATCTCGGCAAGGTTCGCTTTCATGTTCTCAAGCTGTTCCGGGTTCCGGAGCAATGCGATGGCAGTGGATGCGATCGGCTCCGTCGTCGTGTAATACGGCATGAACTCCGGCACGATCTTTCGTCCGCCCAGAATGTTCGGCAGCGAATAGTGCGGGATACGAACCAGCCATTGGCCTATGAGCCGGTACATCCACTTGGAAGCATTGTACATGACGATCATCGGTGTATTCAGAAACGCCACTTCCAAGGTCGTTGTTCCGGATGCCACCAGCGCCAGATCAGATGCAGCTACAATGCTCCGGTGTGCGTCCCGCAACATCTCCACCGACAGGCCACTGCGCTCAACATGTTTCGCAACCAGCGGTGCAACGCGCTTGCCCGCGACAGATACCGCGAATCGAGCATGGGGAAACGCCGCACGAATGGCGGCGGCCACCTCCAGCTGTCCAGGCAGGACCTGTTCGACGACGTGCTTCCTTGAACCGGGAAGCAGACCGATCATCGGTTCGCCATGGCTCCGAAGCGTGTCAACGATGGCCGGGTCGGGTGGTTCCGCTGCCAGAGAATCAACGAGCGGGTGACCGACGAACGTCGCGCGAACGCCTTCGCTCCGAAAAAAGGCCTCTTCAAATGGAAGAATGGCCGCCACTTGTTTGACGCTGTGACGCAACTTGTAAATTCGATTACGCCCCCATGCCCATAACTGCGGTGCGATGTAATACAACGTGGGTATACCGAGAGCGTTCGCTCTTTCTGCAAGCGGCAGGTGCAGCGTCGGAGAATCAACCACGATCACCGCGTCCCATGGCTGCGATTGCAGAAACGACGTCGCGGCATCCATCATCTGCCATGCCTGGCGGGCGCTGCCAAGTGCACTGGTCAGCATGGCTGCGTGTGCGGTCATATCAAAGATGCCACGACAGCCCGATTCCTGCATTCGTGGTCCGGCGATTCCGGTGAACGTCGCGTGGGGGGCCAATTGATGGACGGCCTTGATGAGCGATGCCGCGTGCATATCTGCGCTGGGTTCAGCCGCGCTGATGAATAGTCGAAGTTCGGATGCCATCGTTTTTCGATCAACGGGGCATGGTCGCGTCGGGGGCAGCGGATCGGACGCAGTCCCCGTCGAACAAGCCGTAAGCTTCCCTGCGTTTCAGCCTCTTCCACACAAATGAAGGGAGCGGGCCGGAACGAATGTGCCCGGTGCCCCCGGAAGGCGTAGGAAACTAGAGTGTCGACAGGCATCGGTCAATGTCCGGCATTCCTGGCAGGGGGCTTTGGCCGTTCCGGCAAGGCCCGTTCGGCCCCGGCGCTGCGGCGGAACCGCGCCCAGCATGCTTTTGAGTGTAAGTGATTTACCTGCAATGGTTTAAGGCTGGTTTGGCTTGGTGGGCGCCTTGCGTTTCAGTTTGGGGTGTTGGTTGCCCCGGATTGTGGGGTGGAATCTGGTATACTGGGTGGAATTGCGAAGGCGTTTGCCGGATTACCGGATCCCAGTCCCAAAAACCAACATGGTTTGTGGTTGATGGGGCTTGGGAATCTGTTAGACTTCGACGTTCCGGTTCACTTGTTGGACCGATCGTCTTCACCTTGTGATGTGTAGACGTAGTGATGTGTAGGATGTGACAGGTATTCGGTCGCGGTGATGCTGCGACACACTTGCTGGGAGGTAGTTGCTTGGCTTCGGAGTTGGTACGTCGTCTTGTAGACGCTGGCATTCATTTCGGTCATCGGGCAAGCCGCTGGAACCCGAAGATGGCTCCGTACATCTTCGGTAAGCGTAATACCATTCACATCATTGACATCCGTGAAACCATCAAGGGTCTGCTTCGCGCGACCAAGTTTATCTCTCAGGTGGTGGCTCGCGGCGACGACGTTCTGTTCGTCGGAACGAAGCGACAGGCTCGCATTCATGTCATTGAGCAGGCAAATCGCACGGGTATGCCGTACGTATCGGAGCGTTGGCTCGGTGGTACGCTGACGAACTTCCGTACGATTCGTTCGCGGTTGACCCGATTGGAAGAGCTTGAAACGGCTGAAGCCGATGGCACAGCGCTGCAGTACAGCAAGAAAATGATTGCTCAGCGTTCGCGTGAGCTGCAGAAGATCAAACGAAACCTGGATGGCATTCGCACCATGAACCGCTTGCCGGGTGCCGTGGTGGTGGTTGACGTTCAGCGTGAGAAGAACGCGGTTCGTGAAGCGCGAACCCTTCGCATTCCTACGGTTTGCCTGATTGATACGGACTCTGATCCGGATTTCGCAGATGTGCCGATTCCCGGCAATGATGACGCGATGCGTGCGATCGAGGTCGTGCTTCGTCATCTGGCTGACGCCATCGAATTGGCGAAGCGCGCTCGTCAGGAATCGAAGGCTGACCAGGGTCAGGACGATGGTGGCCAGCAGCCACGACGCCGTTCACAGCGTGCGACGACCGCTCGTGCTGACAACGCGGCCCGTGAAGATAAGCAAGCCAATCCGGGTGAGCCCGCTGGTGCAGAGTCGGCAGACGGATTGACGCCGGCAGCCACGACGGAAGGTGAGCAGTCGTCCTAGATCGCTCAGGCTTCGCAGCAAGAAATTGACTGACAACGGGCGTCGCCAACAGTGGTGACGCCTTTTTTTGTGCCGCGTGATTTGGAACGCCAAAAATCCCGGCAAACCGCCGGCCACTTTCCCGGCAAATGAGGTTCGAGGGGTTGGCCCGAGGCCTCCCAGACGTTATTCTCCTCGATCACAAGTGAGGTACGCCCGTCCCGGCGGTTTTGCGGATGCAAAAAGACGGGGCGGTGGCTTGATAATCGTGATATTTCGGTGTCACAGCGGTTCGAAGAGGACGACCGCGGCTGGAAACCCGCGGCATACAAGCGAAGAAGGTAATCGAAACGATGGCAGCAATTACGGCACAGATGGTCAAGGACCTGCGGGAAAAGACGGACCTGCCCATGATGGAGTGCAAGAAGGCACTGACCGAAGCAAACGGCGATATCGACGCCGCCATGG
Organism: Phycisphaerae bacterium; assembly: GCA_049605375.1. Lineage (GTDB taxonomy): Bacteria > Planctomycetota > Phycisphaerae > UBA1845 > UBA1845 > JADFOB01. Next base: position 4,759 of record JBMYUM010000262.1, read on the forward strand.
AGTGGCTTCGTCAAAAGCACAAAGGCAAATTGGCCGAGCGTGCTGAGAAGGCCACCGGTGAAGGCCGCATCGCCGTCTTCATTGACGACGCAAAGAAGACGGGCGGCATCGTTGAGCTGCAGTGCGAGACGGCGCCCGTTGCCAAGAACGAGATGTTCATCGCCCTGGCTGAGGCGTTCGCCAAGCGCGTCTCGGAAACCTCGGGTGATGTCGATCCGGAAGCGCTCAAGAAAGAGCCGGATCTTGAAAAGATGTTCACCGATGTCTTCGGCAAGATGCGTGAGAACATGAATCTCACCCGCGTGAAGCGAATCACCGGCGAGCATCTGACCAGCTACGTGCACCACGATGGCAAGAGCGGCATTCTTCTTTCGCTTGATGCGGAGCCGAAGTCTGACAAGGCGATCGGTCCGGATTTGTGCATGCATGCCATGTTTACGCAGCCGTTGGCGATCACCCGTGATGGTGTCCCGGCCGACCAGGTTGACAAGGTTCGCGAAATGGCACGAACGGCTGCTATCGAAGAAGGTAAGCCGGAACAGATCGTCGAAAAGATTGTCGAGGGTAAGGTCGACGCATTCTATGGCGAGCGCGTCTTGCTGGAACAGGAACACGTCAAGAGTGACGACTACGGTAAAGCCAAGATTGGCGACATCCTCGAAGGTGCCGGTTGCAAGACCGTGACCACTCTCGAAATCATGAAGGTGGGCGAGTAACGTTCCACACAGCATTCCAGGGGGCCTGTTGGCCCCCTTTTTTTGTGCCTGGTGAAAAACTGTGATGCCTTCTGTCAGGGGAGTGGTGTCGGCATGGGAAGTCCGAAGTACAAGCGGGTCGTCTTGAAAGTCAGCGGTGAAGGACTTTGCCAGGAGGGCGCCACCGGTGTCGACGGTGAAGCCTTGCTCCAGCTTGCTCAGGAAATAAAGAAGGTCGTGGATGCCGGTGTGGAAGTCGGGCTGGTCGTCGGTGGCGGTAACCTGATTCGCGGGGATACGATCACGAAGGATTCCCCGATCGAGCAGGCAACAGGCCACTACATGGGGATGCTGGCGACGGTCATTAACGCGATTGCCGTCCAGGACACGCTTGAGTCCATCGGTATTCCCACCCGTGTGCAGAGTGCTGTGGGACAGTTGAAAGAAGAGGTGACTGCGATGGAGTTGCGGATCGGGGTTGTCGGACAAACCCTCCTTCAGGTCAGTGAACCAGCCTTGCATCATTTATCTCACGCGTGTCGACG
>JBMYUM010000263.1:0-2891 GCA_049605375.1 Phycisphaerae bacterium
TTTCGACAGCATTTCAAAGTTGACCTTCGCATTGTGGACGCGGCTGATCGGTTCCTCGGTCGACTGAAAGGTATCGTCGATCCGCAAGAGAAACGTATTCGGATCGGTCACGAGTTTATCGATGTGTTTACGGATGCCGCATCGACGCTCGACCAGGCGAAATTTCTCGCACAGGGAACGCTGTACCCTGATGTCATTGAATCGGGGCATGGCTTTACCGGGGACGCTGCGAAGATCAAGCTGCATCACAACGTCGGCGGTTTACCTGAGAAGTTGGGCTTTGAATTGATCGAACCGTTGCGTGAGATGTTCAAGGATGAGGCTCGTCGCGTTGGTGAGCATCTCGGTCTACCTGAGGAGATGGTCTGGCGGCATCCGTTCCCGGGGCCTGGACTTGCCGTGCGGATTCTCGGAGAAGTCACAGCCGAGCGGCTTGAGACGCTGCGGCACGCCGACAGTATCATCACCGAGGAGATCATTGCTGCGGGCTGGTATCAGAAGATTGCTCAGGCGTTTGGCGTTCTTGTTCCTGTCAGTACCGTCGGCGTCATGGGGGACGCCCAGAGTTATGCGGGGCAGAATCTGATTGCCATCCGCTTTGTTGAAAGCACGGATTTCATGACAGCGGACTGGGTCCGTGTTGATCATGAACTGCTTGGAACGATCTCTTCACGGGTCATGAACGAAGTTCCCGGCGTCAACCGTGTGGTGTACGATGTTTCTTCGAAGCCGCCTGCCACGATCGAATGGGAGTAGGCCGGTCGTTTCGCCATCTTGTGGACGCCGAATCAAATCCAATCCGGCATTCGCTTGCCCGGCACATGCAGTGGCGGTAGGCTCCGCAGAAAATGTGGAACACGTCGGTGATCATCAGGTTTGATTGTCAGGTGATCATCCGGCGAAGCGACGAATGCCATGACGTTCGGCCTGTTCCTTTCCAGTGTTGAACAATGAGCGATGCAGCAAGAAAACGCACCGTCAGGCGATGACGGTCTTGTCAAACGCGGCGTTCCAAAACAGTGATCAGAGTGGGTTCCTTTCTCTTGGAGAGACGATTGTGACGGCCATCGCAACAGCACACACCAAAGCGGCGGAGCTCGGCAAGCACGTTATTCGAATGACCACGGCGGCGGGTTCAGGGCATCCTTCAACCGCGCTGGCAATCGGACACCTCGTCTATGAACTGATGTACAAGCGGATGCGTTATGACTTGTCCGATCCGTGGAATACGGAGAATGATCGACTCGTCTTGTCCGTGGGCCACGCGGTGCCGATGGTCTACGCGGCGTATGCCGATCTGGGTGGCACGGTTGGTAAGTCAAAGGATGACGCGTTTGCTTTGAAGGTCGACCATCTGGCTGATCTTCGAGAATTGGAGAGTGTACTGGATGGTCATCCCAATCCGGCTGAGGGCTTTCCGTTCTTCGATGCGGCTACGGGCTCACTGGGCCAGGGATTGTCTGTTGCGGCTGGTTTGGGGCTGGCAGCCAAGATGTCCGGATCAAATCGTCGTGTGTATGTGATTCTGGGTGACGGCGAATCGCGTGAAGGCCAGGTTTGGGAGGCGATGGACTTTATCGCCGACCACGGCCTCACGAATGTCTGCACGATCTTCAGTTGCAACGGACACGGTCAGGCTTCATCCGTTTCGGCACAGCAAAGTGCATCCGTTCTTCATTCGAAGGCAGAGAGTTTCGGGTTTCAGGCTGTCACTGTGGACGGACACGATCCTGCGAGCCTCGGCAGTGCATTGGATTCATTCGGAGCGACCGATCGACCTTTGGCCATTATGGCCGAAACGGTCAAAGGGTGGGGTTGCGACACGATGCTGGGCAAGAACTTTCATGGCAAGCCCGTACCCGCCGCAGAGGTTGAGACTGCCTGTTCTGAGTTGGATTCGTTCGCCGCTGCTCTGGCGGCTGCACCGGACGACGTATCCAGACCGGAGGTTCCCGGTGCATCGTCATCGAGCGGCAGCGCAGGTCGGATTTCGATGCCCGCGTTCGCAGATACGCTGAAGACGTTCGGACAGGAAGCGGTGTTGGAGAAGCGAAAACTAGCGACTCGGGCTGGTTACGGGCTGGCCCTTGCGGCGCTGGGTGGTGTTGACGACCGCGTCATTGCGCTTGATGCCGACGTCAGCAATTCGACCTATGCCGATCGTTTTGCAAAGCATTACCCGGACCGGTTCGTGGAATGCAAGATTGCCGAACAGAACATGGTCAGTGTTGCGGCGGGCATGGCTGCGGCGGGGATGATTCCATTTGCCAGCAGCTTTGCCAAGTTCATTGCACGGTCGGTTGATCAGATTGACATGGCTGCGATTTCCCGGGCGAACATCAAGATTGTTGGGTCGCACGCAGGGGTTTCGCTTGCTGCTGACGGTCCGTCGCAGATGGCGGTTTCGGATGTAGCCTATTTTCGTAGCATGACACGTGTCGACAACGGTCGCGGTGTTCCACTCGCCTACATGTTCCAGCCTTCGGATGCCATTTGCGCGTACCGCTGCGTGGAGCGGATGGCGAATCTTGATGCGCTTTGTTACATGCGAACGCATCGTCCGGAGGCCGCCTTCCTTTATGACGTTGATACGGCATTCGACGAACGGGGATTCCAGCGACTCAAAGAGGGCCATGATCTGGTGATGGTCAGCAGCGGCTACATGCTGCATTCGGTTCTTGCCGCTGCGGATCGCCTCAACCAGGAGGGGATTTCGACTGCGGTGTTTGATGTCTTCATGTTCCCGTTTGATCGCGACGCACTCCTGGATGAGGCGGGTGGTGCCGGTGCATTGAGACCATCGGTTTCGTGGGCCAGTCTGCCACTAAGTATGGTGCTTTGGCTCCGCGCCTTTGCCGCCGTGTGAGATAGTACAACGCCTGAGTGCGCTA
>JBMYUM010000263.1:2901-5974 GCA_049605375.1 Phycisphaerae bacterium
TGACCTGGCCGAGGCAGCCGCAGCACGCGGCGATATTCGTGTTCAGGGGCTGACGGCCAATCGCGTCCCCAAGTCGGCCCGTTCCGCACCAGAGGTATTCGGGTATGTTGGCGTGGGTGACGATCAGATTCTAGAGGCGGCACGCTCGTTGCTGGGCTAATTGTCGATTTTGAACCGCCAGGCTTCGCCGATCGTATGTTGTAAGAGGGCTTGGCGCAGATGGTGCACCCGGCAGGTTCACTTGATGGAGATTCGCATGATGGGGTTGGTCAGGCAAGAACGTCGTTGGGGGTTGGCATCCGTTGCACTTCTCGGTTTTCTTGCCATGGGCGGCTCGTTGCTGGTCGGGGCCTCTCCCGACGCGAATCCGGAGGCGCAGTCGCTGGCATTCGAGCGGTTGGCCATGTACCTTGGCCCGTGGATCGTGACGGAGCGTCACCTGGATCCCCGTGGGAATATCACCGCTACGGTTGACGGTACCGAAGAGGTCACCTGGCTGTATGCGGATCGAGCCATTCGACGGGCGTACATGCGGACAGACGAATCGAGTTCGTACCGCGCCAGCGGCTTTCTTACCTACGACGCGGCTGAAAAACGGTACGAAGGCGTCTGGTTCAACAATCAAGCGACCGATGGTCCGATCAATGTTTCCGGCACCTGGAACAAGAATGAGAGGACGATGGTCTACTCCCTCACGCGACGAGTTGGCGATCAGCAGGAAGAGCTGTTTCGCATTACCGAGACGTTTACCAGCGAGAAGCAACGCGAATCCGTCACGTATGCCGTCAAGGACAACAAGCTCATTAAGCTGATGGAAGTCCAATACGTTCGCACGACGCCTTGTCCAGCCAAGGTTCGCGGTCTCTTCACCAACTAAGGGCATCCGCCCACCACTGGTTGTCTCCAGCCGTCATCGGGAAATCGATGCGCCGCAACGCTGGTTCCTGGTCCTTTTCCACCCTTGTTTTTCCCGTCATTCACCTTAATTCCACCTGACGTGTTGTCCGCGCCGGCGTTGGTGATTTTCGCATCGACGGCGGGGCGGTCGCTTGCGGATGTCGCCGATGAGCGTACGATGCGACGTTAGATTCCATTCTTAACGTGTCGCATCGGGGCAGGAGATTCCCATGACACCAGATAAAGAACCGGTCGTGGTCCTTGCTTTTCTGACTGATCTGATCTTTCAAACGAAGATCGTCTCAACGGGTTCGACACTTGGTGTGGACGTGAAGACGGTGCGTGATCCCGGCGAACTGAAGCAGTCTATTGCGCGCCATGCGCCGGCACTGGTGCTGGTCGATCTGAATGCGTCGAACGGGTTGGAGGCGGTTGCGTCTGCGATGCAGCAGGATGATCGTCACTACCGGGTGATTGCATACGTTTCGCATGTGGATCGCGCGTTGGCAGAAGCGGCAACAGAAGCAGGTGTTGACGATGTTCTGCCACGTTCGCGTTTCACTGTTGAGTTGCCGGCGTTAATCCGGTCTTGTTTGGAAAATGAGAGCGTGTAACAGGGGAGGGGCGACCATCATGCAACGAGGTGGGGCGAAAGGAAGCAATCCATGATGGTGCGGGAGCCTGCCTATGCAGGACAGTACTACCCCGCGCAGCGCGATACCTGTCGTGATGAGGTGCATCGACTGACGGCCGATGCTCCGGATCGGCGATCACCCGGTGAACCTCAAGGTGGCGTGATGCCGATCGGTGGCATCGTCCCTCATTCCAGCTGGGCGTTTTGCGGTCATCTCGTTGCCGGTGTCATCCGCGAGCTGACACGTGTGAATGATCCGCAGGTTGTGGTGCTCGTTGGGGGAACGCATCGCTCACGCACGTCTGTCGCGGCGATGTTTGGCAGCGGGCGATGGGAAACGCCACTTGGCAGCCTGAAGATCGACGCCCGTCTTGCGGAGCGCATTGCCGGACAAACGAATCTTATCGTTGATGATCCTTATGCGCACGAGTCTGAGCACGGGCTGGAGGTCATTACACCCTTCATCGCACACTTTCTCGGTCCGATATCCATTCTTCCGATCATTGTCCCCGCAACCGGTCGCGCCTTCGAAGTCGGTGAGGCCATCGGCCGTACGTTGAAGCTCTACGGCTATCGGGCGTTGGTCGTCGGTACGACCGATCTGACGCACTACGGGCCCGCTTATGACTTCATGCCTCGTGGTGAAGGGGAAGCAGGGTACCGCTGGGCAAAGTACGAAAATGATCGCCGTTTTATTGACATGGTTCAGGCAATGCGGGGGCGAGAACTGGTCGAAGAAGCAAATAGAAATCGAAATGCCAGCGATAGCGGAGCGATTGCGGCCACCCTGGCAATCAGCAACGATTTGCAGGGGACAGGGGCAGAATTGATCGCGCACACGCACAGCCGGGAAGTTCTGGCGTGCGGAGACGATGACCTGCCAGGCGATACGGTCGGTTTCGCCAGCTTCCTGCTGCATTGATTTCACCGGCGCAGGCTCTCTTTGTTCATCAGGATCAGGAAGTAGTTCGAAGCATGTTGAAAATACTCGTAGCCGACAAGATTGCAGACGAAGGCATTGCTGTTCTCGATAAGGCTGAGGATGTCAGCTATGACATCAAACACGGTCTTTCGCCTGACGAGTTGAGTAAGACCATCGGCGCCTATGACGGTATTCTGATTCGGTCGGCCGTTTCCATATCGAAAGACACCCTTGCCGATCCGGGGCAGTTGACGGGTATCGCTCGTGCCGGCGTCGGCGTGGATAATGTCGATCTTGAAGCGGCGACCGAGGCGGGTGTTCTGGTTCTCAATACGCCTGACGCCAATACGATCTCTACCGCGGAACATACCATTGCCATGGTATTGGCACTCCATCGTCGCATTCCCGATGCACACCGGCATGTGCGTGATCACCAATGGAAGCGTAGCGAATTCAAAGGGCAACAGGTGGCCGGTCGTACCCTGGGGATTGCCGGGTTTGGTCGAATCGGGCGCGCCGTCGCGCAGCGTGCGCTCACGCACCTTCTTCAGGTGGGCGAGCGCGTCGTCGAAGCTGCGCTTGATGATCGCGTTCGGCTTCTCGAGCGCGCGCACGTAGAT
>JBMYUM010000264.1:0-5936 GCA_049605375.1 Phycisphaerae bacterium
CTTCCACACCCTGGACGGAGTTGGGGGAGAGTCAACAGCTGGCGATTCTTCATGGTTGTGGTGACGACTGGATTGCGATTGACGAAGGCGTTCTGCCGCGGGTACGCGTGCAGTGGCGTGGCTTCTTCCCGGCGATCGATCGGGCTGCCCGCGCGAATTGGCAGTTCCGGAAGAACTTGCGCGGAATGGCATCGACCATCGACTGTCAGGCGTGCAAGGGGAGTCGTTTGCGTGACGAATCTGCCGCGTCGCGTGTGAACGATCGTACCATTCGAGATGTCTGCGCGATGCCATTGGCGAGCACGCGGGACTGGTTCAAGCAACTCAAGCTGTCAGCGACTGAGAAGCGCATCGCCGGTGAGTTGCTGCATGAGATCAGGTCACGATTGGAATTTCTTTGTGACGTTGGTCTCGATTACGTTTCACTCAATCGAACGGCGTCGACGTTGTCGGGTGGTGAGTCGCAACGTATTCAGCTTGCGTCGCAGATCGGTACCGGGCTGACCGGCGTCCTTTATGTATTGGATGAGCCGACGATCGGTCTTCATCCGCGAGACAATCGGCGTCTGATTAGTGCGCTGGAGAAACTCAGGGATCTGGGCAATACGCTGTTACTCGTGGAGCATGACCGAGAGTTAATTGATGCCGCCGACCACGTGCTGGATTTCGGCCCGCAGGCCGGATCGTACGGTGGGGAAGTGACGGCTGCCGATAGTCCGTCCGGTATCCAGCGAAAGAAGCAGTCGCTCACGGGACGTTACCTTTCCGGCAAAGCGAGCATTGCTGTTCCGACGAACCGGCGGCAGGTTACGCCCTTGGTCAACGCGTCGTCGGATGGTCCCTGGCTGACGGTGCATGGTGGCCGCGAGAACAACCTCAAGGACATTGATGTCAGCTTTCCGCTCGGTCGTTTTACATGTGTGACCGGTGTATCCGGCAGCGGCAAGAGTACCTTGGTTTCCGATATCATGCATAAGGCGCTGGCGGCACGCATTCATCGAGCGTCGCTGGTGCCGGGCGGACACGAACGTATCAGCGGTGTCGAGCTGATTGACAAAGTGATCAACATCGATCAGTCGCCGATTGGCAACAGCCCTACCAGTAACCCCGCGACGTATACCGGTGTGTTCGATTTGATTCGTGAGTTGTTTGCGAAGTTACCAACGGCCAAGATTCGTGGATACACCGCCAATCGGTTCAGTTTCAATCGTCCGGGTGGACGATGTGAGGAGTGCACCGGCATGGGCATGACCTGTGTGGAAATGCACTTCCTGCCTGATGTTTGGGTGGCATGTGAGAGCTGTAAGGGGCGGCGATACGTACAGGAAACACTCGACGTTCAGTATCATGAGAAGAGTATCGCGGACGTTCTTGAGATGCGTGTGTCTGAGGCACTTGCGCTTTTTGAACGCGTTCCCAAAGTGAAGCGTATGCTTAAAACGCTTGATGATGTGGGCCTTGGGTATGTCCAGCTCGGTCAGGCCGCCACGACGCTTTCCGGTGGTGAAGCGCAACGTGTGAAGCTGGCGGCGGAGTTGGGGCGTCCGTCGACCGGAAAGACGCTCTACCTGCTGGACGAACCGACGACTGGCCTGCACTTCGATGATCTTGGGAAACTCCTGCGTGTGCTTCACCGTCTCGTTGACATGGGGAACACCGTCATTTGCGTTGAGCACAATCTGGATGTGATCAAGACGTCGGACTGGGTGATCGATCTTGGGCCTGAAGCGGGCGCAGCGGGCGGTGAGATTCTGGTCGAGGGTACGCCGGAGCGCGTCGCGTCGTTCAAGGCGTCACATACGGGGGCGGCGTTGAAGCCGGTGCTGTCGCTCGGGCCGCACGAAGAGCGAGAGATCTATTCGGCGGAGGAAGCGGCTGCCGTGGATACCGCTGAACTGGATCTCGGCGACGATATTCGCATGCCGTGGGAAGAGGATGGTCGTCGGTGGCATACCGTGGACCATGTTGATCCTCAAGGCGAGCCGGTCCGTTGGGATACGGAGATGCTTGTCTGGCTTGCTGAAACGGTTGAGGGGCTGGCATCGTTCGCGCCGACGAATTGGAACCACCGTACGATGGTGGAGATTACCGCGCGGAAAAACAAGCAGTGGTTCGCGCACTTTCTCACCGGTGGAAGCGACTTGCTGGAATTCGCGCTGCGGGTTCCTGAGGGCGGGGTGAAGGCGGCAGACGTATCGCGCCTGGCCATCCCGACGCTTGATGAGCGAGAAGACCTGCCGATCTACGGGCAATGGGCGCGTGCGAAAGTGAGGCCGGTCGGCAATGGTTGGACGGCGATCCGGCTTGCGTTGCGGGATTTCAAAGACTTCGACAAGCGTGCGATGAAGTCGTTCCTGTCAAAGGCTTCGGCGGCATACATGGCGGAGATCGCCGAGCAGATCAAAACCCCGAGCAAAGGCAAGCCCTGGAAAGAGAATGGCAAGGACTGGCATCTGGGGCAGCAGGCGATGCGTCATCGTGACCGGGCCATGTGGAAGCCGGATTTGATCCTCGGGCTGCTCGCCAAGCTGAATACGTTCGAACGCGATATCGCCGTGGATTGGAATCAGGAATCGTCGGTTCTGATCATGGTGCCGGGAGAGAAAAAGCGCTTTGCGAAGATCGTCACCAACCAGTCCAAGGGCGTACGCATTGAAGTCAAAGATACCAAGGGGGTCATTACGCCTGCCATGATGGACCGTCTTGGTACGGACGGCGAAATTCGCACGAGGCCGGATGGTGCCTGGGTCCTCTTCTGGCTGCGGAAGATGAAAGATGTTGATTTCAAGCAGTTCCATGATGTGTGGGCCCGATGTCGTTCGATTGCTGACGAGGAAAGGCTGCAGACGGCATGAGTGGTTTGATTCCCAACCGATTGTTGTTCTCGTTTGAATTCGAGATTTCGTACTTTGCGAAGCCGCCGCGCATGAAGGGGCTGAAGAAGGAGTGGCCGGCGCATCATCAACTTCCGTGTCTTGCTGAATTGGATACACCCGCCGGTACAGATGCTATGGGTGGGGCGCTGCCCGTCGATTTTGGAACACTCTGGGCCGGCTGGCACGAGTCCGGACTGTATGTGGCGGCCGAGGTCCGGGGTAAGAAGAAGCCGTTGAATGTGAATCCCGACCGATTCTGGGATGGGGACAATATTCGGATCTGTACGGACATGCGCGACGCCCGGGACAACAAGCGTGCCACCCGGTTCTGTCAGCAGTTTTATTTTCTTCCTGAAGGCGGCGGTCCGCAGGGTAAGCGGCCGCTCGCGGGCAGCCAGAGAATTCACCGGGCCACGTCGGAAGCCCCCGCCGTATCGTCTGACGGCCTCGATGTCAGCGCCAAAGTATCCAAGACCGGCTACTTTATGGAGTGTTTCATCCGAGCCGAGTCGCTCTACGGATTTGATCCACAGGAACATGATCGAATCGGGTTCTATGTGATCATCGAAGATTCGGAACTGGGGCAGCAATACCTGACGGTTGGCGATTCGATGAGCTGGCACATCGATCCTTCGACCTGGGCGTCGGCCGTTCTCCTGCCGAAATAGGCGCCTTGGCACGCACTCTGACCCACCTATAATCTGGGCGGGATGAACGTTGCGCCGGGACAAAGGTATCTGCATGTGACAGGTGCGACCGGGCGTTCGCAGATTTTGGAAGGCGAAATCATGGATCTCGACATTGCTGGATTTTTTAACTCGACCGAGTTCTTCGCGGCGTTGGCCACCTTCCTCGTCACGATTTTCTCAGCCGTCTTCTCGGGTTTTGTTGGCGGGATCTTCGGCGGGCCCGCGGTCTGATCGCCCACGGTCTGATCCGATTTGACCGCAATCTTCGCCGAGGTATATTTCGATCAGGTTCGGGTGACGGACTGATACGTGGTGTACGTCGGTGCGGAACTGCCGATGGGATGCGGGGCCCGAGTCACCCTCTGTACGAAATTCCCCGCAGTTGATGGACGGCTTTCAGCCTGATGACGAACGGCACGTGTTAGTTCAAGAGTAACGTTTCATTGGTTGAGGCCGATGACGTTGTTCTGCGCGTGCGATTCGTTCCCCGGCTGAGGGCCGTTTTTTGTTCCAGGCCATGCTCTTGGGAGTCATGCTCTGGAAGGTCATGCTCTGGAAGATCGCATGCTTCCAGGCTTCAGGTATCACAGCTTTTGGTCGGTTGATCAGATAAAGGAGATTGGCGTTGAACGTCACACTTCCTGATGGCAAAGTCCTCGATGTACAACCCGGCGCCACCGTTGCCGATATTGCTGGTGGTATCGGCGAAGGGCTGCTCCGTGCTGCGGTCGCGGGTCGTGTCACTTGCGATGGCCGAAGTGAGATCATCGACCTTCATCGTCCGCTTCCCGGGGATTGCGAGCTGGCGATCCTGACCAAGGCCGACGATTCAGAAGACAGTCTGTATGTGCTGCGTCACAGTTGTGCGCACGTGATGGCTGAGGCGATATGCACGTTGTTCCCGAAGACAAAGCTGGTCTATGGTCCGCCGCTGGAGGATGGCTTTTACTACGACCTTGATCTGGAGAATCCGCTGAGTCCGGAAGATTTTCCCAAGATCGAGGATGAGATGCGGCGGATCGTCAAAGAGAATCGGAAGTTCTCCCGGTATGAGATGCCTCGCGAGGAGGCTATGACGAAGCTCCGCGGTGAGGACAACCGTTACAAGGTCGACAACGCGTTGAAGGCCGAAGGGGATGAACTGAGCTTTTACGTCACGGGCGAGAATCGTGGCGAAGACTTTGAAGACCTGTGTCGCGGACCACACATCCCGTCGACGGGTTTGATCAAGGCTTTCAAGATTCGTCAGGTCAGCCGGTCGCACTACCGTGGGGACGTGAATGACCAGCCGTTGCAGCGTGTTTACGGCACGGCATTCTTCAAGAAGTCGTCGTTAACGTCTCATCTTGAACAGCTGGAAGAAGCCAAGAAACGCGATCACCGGGTGATCGGTAAACAGCTTGATCTGTTCTCAATCAACGACAAGGTGGGGAGCGGCCTGGTTCTCTGGCTGCCCAAGGGCACGACGGTCCGTCTCGCGCTGCAGGACTATCTGACGGAAGAAATGGTCCGTATGGGCTATGACCTGGTCTTTACGCCTCACATCGGCCATCTGGGGCTCTACCGGACGAGCGGGCACTTTCCCTACTATGCGGAGTCCAATTTCCCCGCGATGTTCGAATCCGATCGGGCCCATGCGGTGCAGAGTGTTCTTCAAATCTTGCAGCGGGCGGCCAATTCGGACGAAAAAACTCAGGAGGAGACTTTGGGGCGTGCCCGTCCGTTGTTGGATGCGTTGCGATCCACCTGGCCTGAGCTTGAGAACCTGACCGGAGATTTCGAGGCAGTGAAAGAGGGGCTGATGTCTGCGTTGGCGGATGAGGGCGGTTACCTCCTCAAGCCCATGAATTGCCCGCATCACATTCAGATCTATGCATCCAAGCGCCACAGTTATCGTGACCTTCCCATTCGCCTTGCGGAATATGGGACGGTATATCGTTACGAGCAGAGCGGCGAAATCAGCGGCATGACGCGTGTTCGTGGCTTCACGCAGGACGATGCGCACCTGTTTTGCACCCCCGACCAGCTGGCCGACGAGCTGCTGAAGACTGTCCAGCTGACTCGAAGTGTGCTCGAAACCTTGGCCTTGACCGACTATCGCGTGCGTTTGGGTATGCGTGATCCGGACAGCGACAAGTACGTCGGCAGTGACGAGAACTGGGAGCGCGCCCAGGATGCACTCCGGAAAGCCGCCGCCGAGAGTGGGGTAGAGTACAGCGAGGAAGAGGGCGAAGCAGCCTTCTACGGGCCCAAAATCGACTTTGTGGTCAAAGACTGCATCGGGCGGAGCTGGCAACTGGGGACGGTTCAGGTTGACTACAACCTGCCTGAGCGATTTGATTTGACCTATATTGGTCCGGATAATGCGCCA
>JBMYUM010000265.1:0-5932 GCA_049605375.1 Phycisphaerae bacterium
GACCAAGAGTTCGAGCAGCGTGAAGGCGTTCCGCCTACTACTCCTTGACCTCAAGGGTGTTGACGTCGACATGCTTATTCACCTCCTGCTCATCAAGCCGTTTGACAATCGGCCGGAAGCGACCGGCAATGACCATGCGCTCACCCTCTACATCAAAGGGAAGCAGCGTCTTTCGTTTGGTTTCCGGATGCTTCAGTGGATAGGTATGGACTTCGTCTCGATCCAACTCAAGGACCTGGCCGCTCTCAACGCAAATAACAGCAATCTTGCCCGCGAACGGATTTTCAGGCTGCTGGCGCCAATAAAGCAAGGCGGCCACGGACAAGGCGAAGACAACCGTGCCGACATACACCTTTTCGCGCTTCTCGATTTGAATGGCCTCCCCGTTCACCGCGACCGCAATCAACGGCTCACCTGTTCACCAGACAACCAGTGCCGATAGGTTAGCAGACTGCATCAGTCGCAGCCTGAACATCGAAACCCCTACTCACGCAGCTAAAACCGCATGAAGGATGGATCACGCGAGCATCCTAGCAAGGCGTACAGCCAACGCACGCCCCGAGATGTTAAACTTGCGCAAAGAACCGTTGTCCCTTTCACAGCATGCAGGAAAGCCTGTTAAGGCTTCATTCGCGATGGGTAGCCTCACGGCGAACCAACACGAGCTCGTTCCGGAGTAGTCTCGTACGAAAAAAGCCGGCCCCTCAAGAAAGGAGCCGGCACGGCTTCGCATGGTCATGTCATCAGTCGCCGATTGCCTAGGGACAATCGACCGGTGCAGGGCCTGGATACGGGTTCTGCTGGAACGCCTGGACGCCCGCGAAAGCATCCGCCAGATTGATGATCAGGTTCGGCTGCGCGGCAAGAGCATTCGGCTCCGTATCGAGCCAATCTTTGGGCTCGTTCTGAACACCCTGGAACCCGAGCACCTGAGCAAACACGTCGATCAAGTTCCCCTGGAGCCCATTCGGCGGATCACCTGGTGATCCTCCCCCTGTCACGTCACCATTGAACTGGGGCGTCGGAAGATTCAAGGGAAGCGAGTAATTATCCTCATCACCAACATCCAAGCCATCTGCGATAGTCTGTACGAGGTAACTGTTACCAGGCGAAACTTCGCAGTCCGACAGGGTGACAATACCGGCAGCCAGGGTCGACCAATCCTGATAATGAGGAGCGGCCTCAATGCGAGTCAAGTGGTACAAGTTTGGACCAGGCCCCGTCGCGTTCACGTCAGAAGGCGTCCCCGCAAAGCCCAGAACAGCGGTACCGGCGACACCCGTATCGAGGCTGACGCGATAGCTGTACGTGAGACCGGCATTGAGTGGATTGACCCGGATGGAGAGTGATCGCTGCCGCGCGACATAGCACGCACCATCACGACACACGGTCTCCGGATCGGGTCCGGTTTCATTGGCCTCACAATCGGCATCGGTTGAACACGCTTTCACCAGGCCGTTCACATCAAACCGATCGTCCGCCAATGGAATTTCTGTGATCGCGCCACAAATGGGCTCATCGAACGTATGGACTCCGGGATTCGTCAGAGACTGCAGCAGCGAGATTGACTCTGCATCGTCGATCCCCTGAAGGCTTCCCGTTGGATCGAGCGTCCAATTGTTAAGGTTGAACGTCCCGCCGTTGCCGACATTGACGACCGCATTTCGTCGCGCGGTTGTATCCACGTTCGACCATGCCCCGCCATCTTCACCGATCACGCCGTAAAGATCGACGATGGGTACATCGCCACCGGTGTTCGTCGTCCCGAGGAACAACGCCAGGGCGTCATTTCCGTCAAAGAACCCGCCTCCCATGAAAGCGTCCGGCTGAAAACCGTAAACATCGAAGAATGTATCCAAGGTGCCGATCGGCAACGGCGGCTCGGCAGAGTACCCCACGACATAAGAATCGCCCGGTTCAAGAATTCCACTCAGCTGAACGGAAGGTGCAGAAAGTTGCCCGGAGCCGTTGTTGAAGTTTCCGACGCTATACGCGGCCATGTTGGCCGGCGCGCAACCGGTGTTTGTCAATTCGATCCAGCGAGGCTGATTCGAAGGCCCGGTACCGTCGTTGTTATCAAGAGTTCCTTCGACAACCTCTGAAATAATGACAATGGTGGCTGGGCAATCACTGGTAGCGAGATCCTCACAAAGGGAGTCTTCGCCAAAGAACGTTCCTCCCGATAGATTACAGATCGTATCGGTGATGGCATCCTGGCATGTACCCTCGATGCAGCAGGCTCCCAGTACGCCCACCGGCGGGCATTCAATCAGCAAGCACCGCGACCCAACGCCAAAGAAATTGAAGCCTGAATCAAGACAGAATTGTTCCGACGTGTCGAAACACGTTTCGTCCGGCCTGCAACACGCACCGGGACCATCATCCGGACAAGGCACAACACCGGGCGAACCGGTATCAAGCCCATCGAACACGCTCGTCACGACGTTATTGAATCCACCATTTAACCCCAACGCGGAGAATTCCCAGTCTCCGCCGTTATCGTTGAGTTGGCAGTCGTAAGCGTTGCAACTTAAACGGAGACTCGGACCACCCAGTTCGGTGTCCTCTGGCCAATCAAGCTCGTCGTCGAAGTTCACCACATCAACGGCCAAACCTGAGGCATCGCGAATCGACAAGATTTCGTTGGATGGACTGGGGTCATTGGCAAGACCTAAGAGGTTACCCCAACCGGATACCTGAATGATCTGGAACCCGGTTCCCCAGGCAGCTTGAAAATCAGCGACTGACGTTTCGGCCGGAATAAGAACGGCGGTTTGCAATCCTGCAATCACGGGAGCTCCACCGATCGGATCCGATTGACCATCCTCATCAGCGATCGTCCAACCGGCCACATTGGCAGTGGAGAGCGAACGGTTGGAAACCTCGATCCACTCGGTAAGAACGGGTGTCCCTTCCTGGCTTGCCGGGTTGAACATGATTTCGGTGATGACCACATCCGTTTGATCACAACTGACTTCCAGACACGTCACGCCAATGCCTTGGAATTCACCGGCCTGCGCCTCGCAGTCACTCTGATCAAGCCCGTCCTCGCAGACGCAGGCTGTGCAGCACGCACCGGCCGAACAGTTGACGCCCGCGCACGTCGATTCGTCGCCCTGGTAGACGGCCCCCTGCCCCGCACAGTCGATCTGTGATCGTGGCTCCTGGCAGTCTTCACCATCGCAACACGCACCACAGAATGCATCGTTCGTTGCTCCTGGCGAATCATCGAATCCGACAAAGAAGTCACCAATCTGCCAGACTCCCGCATCATTGCATCGCAAGACGTGTCCCGGAGCGAAAACACCGTCCGGCCCCACCGTTGCCGCACAATACAGGCGGTCACCCGAACCGGCATCCTGAATGACCGAAACGCAGTCCACGATGGATGCCCAAGGCGTCACATCCAGCGTCCCATCATCATTGGTATCCAGGTCATCGCCAAGTGCACCATTCCAACCTGATACCAGCAGGTGAGTCACGTTGTCATTGTTCTCGAGATTAAGTTCATCCAGGGCACCGTTGAGCACCTGGTCGGCGACACCAATTGAAAATGTGTCTTCGGCGACCGTATAGAAGCCGGTCCCGCCAATCATACCCGTTAGCGGCACAACCGCTTCAACCGTCCCCGAAAGCGTGATGTCGGCCTCGTCATCCCCGATCACGATATAGGTCAGTCCACTTAGATCTGTGCCTTGCGTGCCACGGAATTCGACGTACTCGTCATCATCGTCCAGTTCCTGGTCAATGCGAATCTCATTGATGGTCGGATTAACAGCACCGCACACAATCACGCCACAGCTCGCGCCAGCGCCAAAGCTCCCTCCGCTCTGCTGGCAATCACTCTCCGTGACATCGTCGTAGCACTGTCCGCCAAGACAGCACGCACCGACTGGTTCACAGATGACATCCAGGCACGTTAGGTCTTGCGAGAATTCCTCGTCACCCGCCTGGCACGCACTCTCGTCTACGTCATCGGTGCAGACAAACGTCGTCGTATTGCAACAGGCACCGGAAGGTTCGCCGACCACAACATCACAAACACCCGGGTCTGGTGGCGTGAAGAGTGAGTCCCAAGTCACGGCGATGTTTTCGCTGGTCTCATCGTCACCGGTGATTCCGTTACCGCCCCCTGACAACTCCTGTCCTAATTCTGCAAGGATGCGCTTGGTCGAGACGCCGGCGCCAGGATCAGAAAACTGTAGAGGCATCAGCCCAGAATCGAGCGTGTACGTTGAGGGAACAGCGTCGGCGTCGGGCCCGTCGACCATCAATCCCGACTTGTCTCCAACATCGTTGGTGGAAGACGGTGTACCGATGTTGACGGCATCGACATCTTGCACGAGGTCCGACATCCCATCCCAGAAGAAAAGGACGGCGTGTTCGCCGCCATTCGTAAGACCTGCCGCAAATCCAACGGAGCCGGTATACGCTTCCACCATATCCGGCACGCCCGGTTGAACGGAGACAATCTCATAATCTGGCAGTATGCCATACGTGTTGAAGAAACCAGTTCCATTGAACGCCACCGTGACGACTTGACCGTCGGCGATCATCGAACCAGCGGGGAAACGTACGATGAAGTCGGACGAACCGATACCGGGCGCGGGACCGGTGCCGAATTGGCCCGGAAGCAAAGCGTAATCTTCGTCGTCAGACAGGTAGTAATTCTCGAGGTCAACCGCTGCCCCGGTAAAGTTGACGATCTCGATGTACTCACCATCGGTTGGCGTCAAAACCGCCTCGCACAATAGCAGGTGGTCATCGGTCGCGAGCACCATCGTCGTGGACCAAGCCCCCATCACAGCCGTGACGATTACTGCCGCCAACCATGTCACGTGTTTCTGATGTACGATTTTTTCGCGCGTCGCCATGGCAGATCCTCCCATCGCCCTTGCTTTCATCAACCAGACTCCTTTCCGAAGGTCGCGCTTGCCCGTTCACCGGTTCGGTTCAGTTTCACGACACGAGGCAATTCCCGTCACCAGGCCATGATGCCGTCCAGCGGCAAGCGTTGAATGAGGTTGCAGCATTGATAATCAGGCTGGCTTTCGCCAATCGCTCGGATTTCAGGCCTATCCCCGGCAACTGTTATCGATCCGGGAACAGGGAAAAAATTAGCAGAAGCGGTAAAACCGGCAGGAAGTTCACCCAGAGGCAATACTTGCGCCGTTTACCTCACCCACCCTGTATCAAATACGACACACCCCCGTCGTCGGCACTTGCAGTAGAACTTCAGCCCAAAAGCGCGTTCAGATGGAGCATCAGGCGTGCGGGAAATACCCTAATGGCGATTCGCAACGCAACCTTCGTGTCTTTTTTGCGCACTGACAACACAGGCTTAACACACCGTGACTAGATTTCCCGCCCAGACGCCTGACGCACCTCGTGTAGGATCGAAGCCCGGTCATGTTCGTGTGCCTGATGATTGAAACCCGCGAGCTTAGCGCGGACCTCAAGGTCATTCTGACTGACCACGGCATCGACACCGCATCGTCCAATTCGATATTCGACGCAGAATACGTACTGCGCGGACGGAAGCCCGATCTCATGCTGATCCAGCAATCACGTTCCTGGTTTGGCGGTGGTCATCTTCTGGGGGTCCTTCGCGACCATCCGCTGTTTCGCGAAGTACCCATCGTTGTTGTGGGAGCTGCGGACGAGGTCATGGAGGTCGTCGCGTTGACACTTGGCGCGGATGAGTACGTCACCTGGCCCTGTTCCCCCGACATTCTCATGGCGCGCCTGCGCTCGATCATGCGGCTGCGGAAACCGAAACGAGCGTCCGGCGACGCCGTGTCGTTGGGACCGGTGACGATTGACATCAAGGCGTGTGTCGTCCTCAAGGAGGGTCACACGCTTTCGCTCAATCAGGCGGAATTCGTGCTGCTCAAGAACATTGTCTCAAACGGTGGAATGGTGACGCGCCGGG
>JBMYUM010000266.1:0-5918 GCA_049605375.1 Phycisphaerae bacterium
GCGAAACGATGAGGCGCGGGCATGACCCTCAACCCTCCACCAGCCACGATGCCGCCAACTCGACCGGATGCCGCACAGACACCCCCACGTGATGCATCAACTGCTGCCGACAACTGAACCCCGTCACCGCCATCGCCACACCACCACTCGCCCGAACCGCCGGAAACAACCGCTCTTCACCGACCGCCCGCCCAACCTCATAGTGCTCCACTTCCTGACCAAACGAACCCGCCATGCCGCAACAACCCGTCGCGAGCTCAGAAACCGATCCGCCTTCGCCACACAACGCCTTCAACAAACGCAGCGAATCACCTGCAAAAGATGACGCCTTCTGATGACAATGAACATGAAGCAGGACAGACTCACGACCGTCACCCAACGCTCCCAAGACCTCCTCACCCAAGGTCTCCAAGAGAAAACTCTCAACGGGCCGAACACGTTCAGCAATACGACGTGACAACGAACTCATACCTTCACGATGCAACAACGACGGATACTCATCAGCGAGCGTCAGCAGACAACTCGGCTCCGTACCCACGATCGCATCCACATACATCAACGGCTCCAACGCCCTCACATTCTGCCGTGCCAACCCAATGGCATCCCCCAGCAAGCCCGCACTGATCGCCGTTCGGCCGCAGCACGACAACGACGGCGAAATGACCTTGAACCCGGCAGCCTCCAACAAGCGAACCGCTGACAGACCAACCTCAGGCGTAAAATAATTCGTCCAGCAGTCCGACAGGTAAGCCACCGTCCCCAGGGAATCACGCCCAACCTGTCGACCGCGCCCAACATCCCGACCGCGCCCAACCTGTCGACCGCGCAAAGAACGGCGATAGGAACGATACTGCTGCCGAAACGTCCGCAGCGCCAACGTCGGCATCGCCACCCGTGGCTCAAAACCGTAACGCCGCGCAACCCAGCGCCGAACCGGACGCAGACCGCTCACCCAACGACTCATTCGAGGAAATCGCGACGCCATCGCCAGGTAAGATGGAAGATCAGCCAGAAAACGCGACCGCAACGATGCACCAGAATCAAGATGACGCTGATGAAGATACTCCGCCTTCAACTTCGCCATATCAACACCCGTCGGACACTCCGTCTTGCAAGCCTTGCAAGACAGGCAAAGATCCATCACCTCGCCCAACGCAGCATCATTCAACCCCTTCAATAGGCCGCGATCCGACAACGCAATCCGCAACGCATTCGCCCGCCCGCGCGTTGTATGCCGTTCATCCAACGTCGCCATATAGGAAGGACACATCGCACCGACATGCGTCTGGCGACACTGACCAACACCACTGCACATGCCGGCCAACCCAGCCATCGAAGCGTGCGGTGAAAAATCCAACATCGTTCGAGGCTCAACCGAACGCCAACCCGCCCCCTGCCGCAAATGCGCCGTCATGTCCGGCGCATCAACGATCTTCCCCGGATTCATCATCCCGTGCGGATCAAACAACGCCTTCACCTCACCGAAAGCCTGCATCAACCGCGGACCATATATCTTCTCAAGCCAGCAGGAACGAATCAGACCGTCTCCATGCTCACCCGTCATCGTCCCGCCAAACTCGACCGCCAGATCACTCACACGATCAGCGATCGAACGCATACGCTCAACGTCAGCCCCGTCCGTCAGATCCAACACCGGACGAACGTGTATACAACCCGCACTGGCATGCGCGTAATAGCCGGCGACAACCCTGTGATCATCGAGAATCGAACGGAACCGCGCGATATAGTCCGCGAGACGTGCCGGATCAACGGCACTGTCCTCAACGAACGCATGGGGCTGCGCATGACCCGGACGCGACATCAACAAACCCAGACCCGCACGCCGCAAACGCCAGAACGCCTCGCGATCCGCATCATCGCGCAACACTACCGGCTCACCCGATACGCCGGACAACGCCCGATCCGCACCACAAGACGCCGCCAGCTCGTCAACGGCAGCCTGAGAGTCGCCGTGAAACTCGACCGCCAGAATCGCCTCCGGCGTACCACGCAAAAACCCGCAACCCGCCGAAACCTGCGGCTGCTGACGACCGGCCGACAGGATCATCCGATCAACCAACTCGACCGCGGCAGGCCCATGCTCGAGAATCCGTGGCGTTGCCGACAACGCGGCATGAAGATCGCCAAACTGGAAGATCACCAGGACACGGTGCCGAGGACGTGGCACCAAACGCAAACGCGCACCAACGATCACGCCCAGCGTCCCCTCGCTTCCACAAACCACACGCGTCGCACCACCCGATGCCAACCAGCGATCAAGACCATAGCCGCCGTTACTCCGAAGAACCTTCGGATAACGCGACAAAATCTCATCCCGATACGCATCGCCGATCGAACGCAGACCAGCCTGAATCCGCCCCGCAGCCTCGTCCGATTCATCCCCCTCGCCAACGCCGACCCCATCACGAAGAGTAGTCACCTCACCGGTCGATAAAACCATCGTAAGCGATGCCACATGATCAACCGTCCGCCCATACTTGATCGAATAAGCACCACAGGAATTGTTGGCGATCATCCCCCCCAACGTCGCCCGACTGGACGTTGCAACATCCGGACCAAACTGCAGACCCGAAGAAGCAAGCGCGCGGTTGAGATCGTCAAGCACCACGCCGGGTCCAACATCCACCGTCCGCGACGACACATCAACCGCCCCGATCCAACCCATGTACCTCGACATGTCCAACTGAAGACCGGAACCGACCGCACCACCCGCAAGCCCGGTCGCACCGCCACGAGGAACGATCGAAGTGTCGAACGCGCGGCACCCCTCCACCACGCGAACCACGTCCTCCACCGAACGAGGCATCACCACACCCGATGGAATCATTTCGTAAATGCTGGCGTCGGTAGAATACAACGTGCGCGACAACGCATCGAAACGCACGTCACCCGTCACATGCGAAGAAAGCCAGGCTTGGAATGAGGCAGATTGATCGGTGGGAACGGTAGCAGTATCAACCCCCAACGGACTACTCCTTGATCGAGAATGTCGCCCGATTCAACGCCAACGAACGATACATCTCAATCAGGCGATCCGCCATACCGCTCATCATGTGAGTCGATTTCACGTACTCCAACCCGCCACTGGCCAACTGCCGCGCGAAGGGCACATCATCCAACAGGCGGAACAGCGCCTCCGCCATCGTCGACGCATTGCACGGATTGCAAATCAACGCATTCTCTTCGTGACGATAATAGTCGACCATGGGATCCGAACGCGTAATCACAGCCATCCCCATCCCCATCGCACGAAGAACATCAACGTACGCACCAGGCGATACCCCGGGATTCACGAAAATCTCCGAACCATCCATGGCATCCGACGCATCACCCAACGGATTGGCAAACGTCACATACGCCGAAAGACCAAGCTCACGAACCAACTGACGATAACGACGCTCCAGGGGACCCGAACCCAACAGAAACAACATCACCGTACGACCACGCTCGATCACCTGCCGAACCGCACGCAACAACTGATCAACGCCACTCCCACGCTCAAACGGCGTCGTACAAAGAATCGCCGGAATACGACCCGCCGCAAAACTCTTGCACGATGTCGCCGTTCGAACCCCAGGATGAATCACCCAGGAACGCTCCTCACCAACACCATGCTGATCCAACAACGCCAGCGACAACGGCGATGAATGAGAAACAAAACGCTGAACCCGACCAAGGTCATACAAACCCAACTGCTCAAGATCCTGACTGCACGTCAATCCAATCACCAGATCCGCGTCAAACGCCTCCGCCAACGAAAACGCACGACCAAAGGTGTCGCCGCCAAACGCGTGAATGATCGACGGCGCCGACGACTGCAAATCAGAAATCAAAGCGTCAAGACGAGATGTGCGGAAAGGCCACGCCAGACGGGCATGACGAACAACCTGGATCGGCCCCAATCGAAGACGCTCAACCCGTGAATCAGAACTCACCAGCCGAACCTGCATCGATGAATCAACAAGACCGACCACAAAATGGCGCAGCACCGTCTTGTAACGATCCATCGCCTCACGGTCCAGGCAAATCGCCAAGCTGATCTTCAAAGAATGCTGGTTGGAATCTGGCATGCTCACACTCTCATCAAACCAAGCCGAACATCTCGTGTCAACACAAAATCAACAACCACAAACCGAATCAGAAACCAACCATGATCGGTCCGGAACCACACCACCACCGAGCGCCCCCGACGTTATTGATGTAGAGATTCACGACCCGGAACGGAGATCCACCATGACACGACGACGAAAAGCCCGAAATCGAAAGAAACCGAAGAACCTTCCCGCCACCCAAGCCCCAACGACCCCAACCCCAACGACCCCAACCCCAACAACCCAAACCCCAACAAACAAGACCACAGCCATAACGCCGGCTACCCCAACCCCAACCGCCATCGCCACAGCCATAACGCGGGCCACCGCCATCGCCCCAACCTGCCACGCCAGACCCAAACCGATCATACCACTCCTCAACTACCAGAAAGAAGACATCGAAAGCAACGACCGATTTCGATGGAACTGCTGGGCAAGGCAAACCGGAAAGAGCTTCACGAAATCCCTCCGACGGATCATCCGCGGACTCAAACGACGACGAAACCAGATCTTCCTCTCCGCAGGCGAAAGACAATGCAAAGCACTCATGCAAAAAGCCAGACAACACTGCCACGCACTCAAAATCGCAACCCGCGTCCTCAGCCGGGATAAGACACGATTTCAGTTCAAAGAGAAACAAATGGAAATCGAACTGCCCGGCGGCATTCGAATCATCGGCCTGCCCGCCAACCCGCACACCGCCCGCGGCTACACCGGCGACGTCCTCCTCGATGAATTCGCCATGCACAAAGACGATCGGGAAATCTGGTCCGCCATGTTCCCCACCCTCCTCCGCGGAAAAGGCGAACTCGACATCGCATCAACACCCATGGGAAAAGAAAGCGTCTTCCACGACATTCAATTCAACCCGCGATTCACGACCAGCCGCGTCACCCTGCACGAAGCCGTCGACGCCGGACTCAAAGTCGACATCGAAGAAATCAGAACCGCCATGGGAGACGAAGCCCGATTCCGTAGAGAATTCCTCTGCGAATTCGCCGACTCCGATGAAGCCTTCATCGACTACGATCGACTCCTCAACTGCACCACACCACACCTCAACATCGCCCGCAAACCCGATGAAATCAAAGAAGAGAAAGAAGAACTCTTCGCCGGCATCGACCTCGCCAGGCATCACGACACCACCGTCATGTGGGTCCTGCAAAAACAGACACAACGACTCACCACCATCGGACTCATCGAACTCCGCCAACAAACCTTCGCAAACCAGTTCCAACAACTTCGACAACTCCTGGAACGACCCAACCTCCGGAAATGCTGCATCGACGCCACCGGACTCGGTATGCCACTCGCCGAAAAAGCCGTCGAAGAATTCGGCCCCCATCGCGTCGAACCCATCACGTTCACCGCAGCATCCAAAGCACAAATCGCCCATCAACTGAAATACAACATCGAACAACAACTCATCGAAATCCCCGACGACGAGAAAGTCATCAAAGATCTACACGCCATACGACGCATCGTCACCGCTGCCGGCAATGTCCGACTCGATGCACAACGCAGCAACCAGAGCCACGCCGACCGTTTCTGGGCCGCAGCCCTCGCTGTACACGGCGCCTGCACACCCGCACCACACGCCGAAGCGAGAATCGGAACACAACTTGCCTTCTCCAGAAAAGGAATCTGGTAAATGAAAAAGACCATCACAAACCTGATCCGAAACACATCAAAACACATCCTGCGCGCCTGGAGCAACCGTACACCACCAGACACAGCACCGCACACGGGACGAATCATCAAACCCCAGGAAAAAGACACCCTGCGCGACTATCCCGCAACCGGACT
>JBMYUM010000267.1:0-5914 GCA_049605375.1 Phycisphaerae bacterium
TCATCGGAAACCAGCGACCCCGATCTCCCATGGGGATTCTCGCACCGCTTCCATTTATTTGGCAGCCATCGCTCACCAATCAGGGTTTACTGCGATTCAAGGCGGTCCTTGCTACCAGCAACCATGTCGGCCCCAGGGAATTTCCAATTTCGAGTTTTGACCGTGGGTTCCGCCCACCTTCTGTGTCAGAGTATACAGGGAGCCGGGACAGGGAAAACAGCTCCCGGAGCGGAGTTCCAGCTTATGGGTGTACGAGAAGGCAAAAAGAGGGATGAGGAGATACTGAGGATCTACCATGACACGGTTGAACCTCTCTATCACTTCGTTGCTCGACGCGCCGGTGGATCACAACAGTTGGCCGAAGATATCACGCAGGAGGCCTATTTGAGAGCAGTCCGGCAATGGCATTCGGGCCCGTGGCCAGATTCGCCGCTCGCATGGCTCAAGACCGTGGCGCGCAATCTTCTGCTTAACCACTACCGACGCCGGGAACCCATGTCGCTGGATGACATGCAGCTCAATGAAGTGTTGACGGCGACACCGCTGGAGAACGATGACGCAACAGCCCTCATCTACTGGGGATTGGCCCGATTACGAAACGGGCCCGGACAGTTGCTGGAAGCGTTCCATATTGAAGGAAAATCCGTTCGATCGATCGCCGACGAACTGGGCATTTCGGAACGGTCGGTCGAAGGTCGCCTGAGACGCGCCCGACTCGCTCTTCAGCGCCAACTTGCGCGCATCATGAAAAACCACGGAGATTGATCATGACTCATCAACATACACCGGACCCGGAATTTCTAAACCGGCTCGAATGGAATGTAACCTCAGCTCTACGCCGACAGGAGACTTTTGAAATGCCGACAGCCAAGAATCCCATGACCCGCTATCGCGTGATCACGACCGTAGCCCTCGTACTCGTTTCAACGTTCATCGGCGGTGCCGGCACCTATGCCGCGCTGCGAAAAATCGACAAGGAAGCTGCCGCGCTCCATATCGCTCGTGCCGAGGCTCAACTGGCCATCGCGACAACGAAGCTTAACCCATTGGTCGCAGAATACGCGACCATGAAAGACCGCGTCAGCCAGGGGATGGCACCCGAACATGGGCTGAAGGAACTCCAGATAGCCATTCAGCAGGCAACGTCCAACGTCGACCAGCGCGAGCTTGAGTTGATTGAGACGCGATTGACCGGCCTGGAACCCAACAACAATCTTTCCGCGCCATTGGTTGCCGGACGGGACTTCGTTACCGAGCGTCTTAATGCACAACGTGAAACGAGGCGTCTGCGCGTTGAAGTCTCGGAAACCGAAATAAGGCGACTCCAAGGGCTGATGGATGATGGGTTAATCTCTGAATCACAACTCCGCTCATCGAAGACGGCCTTGATCATAGCGGCCGAAGAACTCGACCAGCTGCAGGACCGAATTTCGTTGCGTGCGTCCTTTGCGAGTGCATCGCTGACCGCTCCGGAGGTTGAGTTGATGGACATGCGTTTAACGGCCCAAGTCTCTCGCAGCCGCGCTCTTCATCAAGTCACAGAGCTCACCGTACAACGGGAACGACTCACGGAACTTGTCGAGCGTGGTCTCGCTTCAAGCTCTCAACTCCGGGACGCTGATGCGGCATTGCTGGAAGCCTCTGCGGAAATTGAAATCGCAGATCTTGAACTCCGGATCCTGGAGCAGGAGATTGAGGCTCAGCGGCAAGAGTAGGCCGGTTAAACGACGTGGCCGCGCGGTCACGATTCTCAATGCGAATGGATGCAAAAAGAGCCGCCTCCGTCACACGGAAGCGGCTTCAGGTCATCGCTCATCCCGACGTATCAGTAGATGTTGGTCTACCGGCGAAAGGTGTCATTCAGCACAGGGAGACGCGCAAACGATGTCGAATGGCTCGTTCCGGAATCCCAGCACCGCCCACAACGCATCTTCCAGTGTCGCGGCCACATCCGGTGAGCAAGGCGCCAAGTCAACCAAACCTATGCTGCCGTTGTAGCCACCCTGAAACGCCTGAACGACAATTTGCACGTCACCGAGGTTCACGATTCCACTTTGATCGGCGTCGCCGAACAGATCTGTTCTGACCGGAACGGATTGAGCGGCTACGCCCGCTCCTTCCAACTCAATGTTCAGTCCATACTCGGTATCTGGCCGAATCTCCTCACCGCGAACGATCAATGTGCCCCATTCCTCCGGCAGTCGATACACGGGTGTATCAACCAATCGCCCTACGCCCTGTGCAGCTGCAGCCGGGTCGTCATCGATGTCAACGTAGCGGGATACGCACGGCAGGTCACTCGATGTCAAACGCATGGCATAGGCCAACGCGCCGGGCGCGGCGTCAATACCCAGGTAGCGTGAGCCCGCAGCGGTCAGCGTGGGTGCAGCGATGTCGCATGCATCCGGGACGCCATTTTCATTGGCATCTTCGAACGTGATGTTCAGAGAATAGGACCCTGGCTGTTCGATGGAACCAAGGCGGATCCAATAGGATGCACCTTGCTGTGCGGAAAATGTAAGCGACGTCTGTCCATCATCCCCAGGGACTTCGCAGGCAAATTCGTTGCCACCACAACCATCGAAGACAGATAGAACCACGGCTGCCGGATCACTACCGATCGCATCGATGGTGGTTTCAACCGAACACGCTGCCTCATACACGAACCAGACATCGCCGTCAGACAGAGAACAGCCGGCTTCGGCATCATCGACAACATCCGCTCCCGAATTCGAGCCGCTCGCCGCCGGCGAACCAGCCGATACCGATTGAGCCGAAGTGCAGATGTCGTTGGTCGGTGGGAGCGTGCATTCGATGTTCAGATCGAAATCACCGGGGACACCGATCGTTGAGAGACTGATGAGGTAGGACGCCCCTTCCACGACGTCCGCAGCCACATCAGCCTGCAACGTCGACGAATCATCATCGCAACTGATCAGACTTCCCGAGCAACCGTCGTAGATTCCGAGCACCGTATCGATCTGCTCGCTTCCATCGGTCCAGGCTCTGACGCGCCCCGTACAAGTCGCGGTATACGCAAACCAGACATCGGATGATCCACCGAAGCATGGGGCGAGCTCACCGTCGCTGGTTGTCGCGGCGGCGTTGCTCCCTTCGAATGCGGGTTGCCCATCGGTCACGGTGACCGCGTTATCGCAATGGTCATTCGACGGAACCCCGTCACACGCAATGTTGACGTCATAATCGCCGGGCCTGCCCGCCGACGCTACACGAATCTGGTACGATGCGCCACCCTCCGCTGCGAACTGAACGAGAGCCTGCCCATCTACGGTATCATCTGCACAAGCGATCTCACTACCGCCACATGCGTCGTAGATACTCACGACGGTATCCGGTTGCTCACTGCCGAAGGTGTCAACGGTTGCCACGCCGTTACAGGTAGCCTCGTAGGTCAACCAGACGTCGTGGAGGTCCCCGGCCGCTGCACAGGACGCTTCAACTGCATCCGCATCAACCGTGTTCGAGTTGTCACCTTCGAACGCAGGCGTGCCATCGGTGACAGAGATTGCTTCCCCGCAGCCGTCATTCGATACAATCGGCGAACAGGAGATGTTGAGCACAAACGGCCCAGCCGCTGCGACCGATCCCACACGAATAACATAATCACGATCGACGGTGACCGGCACCACAACCTGCGCATGCAATCCGTTGGTGTCGTCATTGCAAGTGACGTCGAGTCGATCACAGTCTTCGTAAACATCCAGAACGGTATCGGCCTGTTCGCTACCAAAAGTATCAATCGTTGCGATGCCGGTGCAATTTGCCGTGTACAAGTACCACGCGTCTTGGTTGGATACCGTACAACCACTTTCGCTATCATCGGAAGCCGACGCCATGGCGTTATCTCCGGCCGCTGCCGGCGAACCTTCACCGACTGGAATCGCCGTCGCACAATCGTCGTTTGCGATCTGGGCCATGGCCGAACCACTCCAGGCGAACGTAATGGCTGCAGCACACATCGTGAATATGGATCTATTCTTCATCATCGATAATCCAATCGTTGTCAGGAGAGCTTTCTCAATTCTCGGCAAGCGAAAACAAAGTCCTGGCATTGGGGTAATCATGATCATGCCCCCTCCTCTCCGCTGTCACCGGTCTCATCGTCGCCCTCGTCGGCGTCAGGATCCGCTCCTTCCTCCTCCGGATTGTTCGGATCGCCGCCCTCCTGCTGGTTGTCCGGACTTACCTCTTCATCCTCTCCCTCTGGCGTATCCGTGCCTTCGGTTTCTGGTAATGCGACGTCTCCCTCTATTTCATCGATGTCCTCTTCATCATCTTCGTCCACGACATCGGGTTCGCCGTCGGAAGTCGATGTGTCGGGTAGAGCAATGTCTCCATCTGTCGGAGCCGTGTCGTTGCCGTCCGTGACAAAGTCGTTATCCGTATCTGGATCATCCTTGTTCGTTCCGAGAGCGAATTCGTCACGATCGTTAATGCCATCGTCGTCGTTGTCACGATCGCCGACGCCGTCAAAATTCGCATCGTACAGGTCACAGACACCGTCTCGGTCCTGGTCTTCACCTGGCCCACATTTCGGATCGATCTCCATGCAACGTTTTTCCGGCCTTGTATTCACATCGTCCAGGACCACGAGGCATACTTCGCCCCCTTCGCAGTCACCGTCGGCCGAACACTTGACCTCAGAGAATGGTCCACTCACCGCAGCCTCGGCGGCCGTCACGCAAGTGCCATTTGCACACACTTCGCCTTTGTTCTCATTACAGTCCTTGTTCTTCTCGCATTCCTCATCTTCCTTTTCATCCTCATCCTCGTCGTCTTCATCGTCGGGTGGATCAGGGAAACCGTCGGCATCGTCGTCATCGTCGATCGCGTTCGGTACACCATCACCGTCGTCATCTCTGTCCTGAAGGCGATTGAGCAAACCGTCACCATCGATGTCATCGTCATCGACGTTCTCGATACCGTCACCGTCAACGTCTCTGTCATAGGCATTGTCAACACCGTCACCGTCGATATCGGGATCTTCAAAGTTGAAGAGCCCGTCGCCATCGATGTCGGGACCGTCAGTCGGATCGTTGGGATTCAGCGCGGCAATAATCTCATCGAGATCGAGAAGACCGTCGCCGTCAGAGTCCACAAGTAACGATGTAAACTCTCGCTCTTCTTCCGTCAGATGGGGGCACGCGCCGCACTCATTGGCGGCAAGCCCGACACACGAAAGATCCCAATTCTGCGTGCAGCATGCAGGACGCAGGTCGCACACACAGAGTTCGATGTCAGGCGACTCACAACCAAGCCGGTTGAATGGAAGTTGAGCGGCATAGCAGCAGTCGTTCGCACCCTCCGACGGATCACCGATGGATGAAGCTGCCGATGCAACAATATCAGATTCAACCGGGGAATTCGTTGAAGCGTTACCACAGCCGGTGATGGCTAGCGGCAAGAATGCGAGGTTGCAGAAAATAGTAACACATCGCGTCGTATTCATTTCATGATCCCTTTTGTCATGTTGGGATGTAGCAACTAATGAAAAGGCTGCCGGTCATCGTTGACCGGCAGCCGGAATGAGCGAAGGCAACCTATTGGCGTTTCACCTCGATGCGGAAATCGACGTTCTCGCAGGCATCGTCCTGACTCGGGAAATCTTCACCATCGATATTGAAGACCTGCCACGAGGTGGCAACCAGTTGATTGTAATCAATCGCGATGATGCCTTCGCTTTGGCAAAGGATGCCGCAGTCGTTCGTCACCAGCCAACGGATGATCAGGGCATCACCGACATTCATGATTTGCGTCAGCCCGGGACCCGCCACCGATCCGCCGTCCTGCGCGGACGTCACAACAGGCGCGTCAAAATCACCCCCACTGAATCCAGCACATGCGTTCGCATTGCCAGGCGCATACGCAGCCCGAATCTGGGCGGAATTGATGA
>JBMYUM010000268.1:0-5886 GCA_049605375.1 Phycisphaerae bacterium
GTCGCCGGAACCCAGCATCGCTTTCATCAGTCTCACGTTGCCAATCCCCGTATCCGGCCTCGCCCAAACCCGACTGAACCTGAAGTCCCGACTGAACCTGAAAGGCGTTTGAACCCTTTCGTCCAGCCATGCCGGCAACGGCAAGAGCGAACACCTGCGCAACGCTATTCTGTATTATCGTAATTTTGGAGGCCATGGCAAAACCGCGCCGACGCGATTCCGCCGTATCATCTGGCCAAATGTCCGAGAATGACACACGCGATCGCATTTGATCGCCGTACGCAACGTCACCGCCGCCAGTCATACCACGTTCATGGATGACAAACGGAGCGTCTCAGACCTCACAACCCATAAGTATAGCCTGCGCGGATAACCATCGCTACCCAACACCAGATTAAAGCACCACTTAAAGGGAGCCTCAGAACACGCGCGAACTAACGGAGAGAAGAGACAGGATGGAATGAGATCGAGCGGGACAATCGGCGACCCAATCGCCTTCGAATCACGAAGCCGCCGCGGAGACGTCGACGGTGACTATTCCTGCGGGCAAGTGCAGTTGTCGTTTGCCGCAGCACGCTGATCGCAGCCATTCACGACCTTGGCAATCTCAGCCAGGAGCGCAACTTCGACACCACCACATGCACAGGCGATGCAACTTTGACCCTCATCTTGCCAGAGAAGGAGGGACGTACCGCGACCCTTGTTGGATGGACAATGCTGACCGTCAATGACGGTACTTTCGCCGACACTCTTCTGCTTGGTTTCAAAACGTTCCACAAAGAAGAGCGACAGACGCGAAGGACGCCCCGTATGACGGTACACCAGATGCGCACCGTCACGCTGTGCCAAACCGCAGGTGTCCGCCCCGACAAATTCATAACCGTACTTCGACAAGTCGGGCGCAACCACGCGTAGATTCAGCTTGCGACGCATGCAGCATGCCGCTTCTTCGCGATCCGACGGGAAGGAGCTGGGAACATCGCCCAGCATCGAACAGGTACGATGACGTTCGGTCGCCTCCTCGAAAACCACCGTCGCAGCCATCGCTGTTCCGCCGCCAGGACCAAACACCACATCTCGAATGCCGACCATAATGACAAGTACAGCCGCAAGACCAATGACAGCACGAATCGGAAAACGCAAGCGACGTACAGGCTGCGCGGGTAAAGACCGGTCGTCGGACCAGCCGTCGCCGCTATCACCTTGATCCGTCAGAGACAATGCAGGCTCGCCGGCAGCGTGGGTGTTTTCGGCATCATCAAGGCCGCTGAGAATGCTGGTGGCAAGGGACGGTGGTGCGGAATCGGAAGGAAGTACGCGTTGAAGAGCAACCTTCATCTCCTGAATGCTCGCAACACGTTTTACACATGCGGGACACATCTTGAGGTGATCGAGTACCTCGAGGTTCTTTTCTACCCCAAGTTCACCGTCAGCATACGCACCGAGATACTTCTGACATTGCGTGCAATTCATGAATCAAACCTCTTGGTGCTGAGCTTCCGCTCGCTCGCGTAATCCCGAAGCTGACGCCCCAGAATCTGCCGCGCCCGATAAAGCCGACTCATCACCGTGCCAATCGCACAGTCACAAGCCACCGCTATATCTTTGTAGCTGAGCCCTTCAACAGCCCAAAGCAACAACACCGTACGATACTCCGGCTGCAACTCATCAATGGCAGCCTTCAATTCCTCGTCGACGCGATCCCAATCGAAATTGTCGATCGTCGAATCGCCATCCGAAACGCTGACCTCATCCTCGAAATGATCAAAATCCACATCGTCCAGCAGCGTCGGCTCACGGCGCCGCCGGCTGGATTTGCTGTAAAAGACATTGTGGAGAATCTTCAGCAACCAGGGCTTGGCGCCGTATTCCCGCAGCTCGAATCCGTCGAAAGCCTTGAACGCGCGGGCAAACGCCTCTTGCGTCAAATCCTCCGCATCGGACGCATTGCGCGCAAGGACCCTGGCAACACGATAGACCGTGTCCAGGTGAGGCATCGCAATGGCCTCGAACTGCGTTCTTCGATCATCCGCCATAGGCAGCGGTCTCTACATTTCCATCGCGCGATTCGGCTCCAACCACCAGATGGGCATCACGGTTGAGGCATTACCCATGTGACTTGCGGAGCCGGCAGCCGTCCAACAACGCGGGAGCGTACCAGGGCATCAACACCGAACTGGCATCGACCGATCGTCGTTGCAACCACCACACAAACTCAAACACCAATCCACCTCACGGTATTCCAATCGGTTACCCGAGAATTCGCAAATGCCACGGATTGCAGTTATCGGACGACAACCAGACGTGTCAATCTGACGCCAGCGTCCGATCACCGTCAGTGCTCACCACGCAGCCATCGCAAGAGCGCCCTGATACGGGACAGATGGTAGTCGTCGTGTTCCGCTGTGAAGTAGACAAGATCCACCAGACGCATCGGCTTCTGAATACGACCATGAAATGATGCCCGCCCCCAGTCCGACGCAGGCAACGACGCCAGCCGATCACAGAGCGCTTCCCGCCGAACCGAGAATTCGGACAACAGATCTGCCAGCGGACGCTGATTGTGCGTCGCCTCATGCGTGGCAACGTTGGCCATGTCCGCCGCCGTCAGGGTCTCTCGCCCTTCCAATATTTCATCGATGCGCGTTTCCGGCAGGTACTCGAGATCCGTCAGATGCCCGACATTTTGCTTGATGGTCCAGCCATCACCATCACTCCGGGCCCCCTCCTCGTCAGAGACCGCCGCAAGCATGAACGACAGCCGCGGCGCCGTTCCAGCCAGTCTTTCGTAGCAATCGGGGAACTTCTCAACGGGGTAATCGAATGTGAAGTGACGCTCAATCCAGGGCCAACGGTGGGGCATGCGCGTGTCTCCGTTAACAACACGTAGGTAACACGAAGCATCGAGCATGCAAAATTGACCACGCCACGTCAAGACGCGGAGCCGCCATGGCTGCCGATCACGTCGAGCGATATCGAACGTTGCACCCGTCAGGAAACAGTTGATTCAGCAAGCGAGGGAGAGACCGCCGTCGGGGACCTGGTGACCGCAGGCGGAGCGACCTCCCGGGACGAGCGGTTGACGGTGACCAAACCCAGCGACTGACGCCTTGCAGCATGAAAACGAATGATGTGCGTCACAAGGATCGTTGCCAGCATCTGAATAAGCGAGAAGACAACTAACGCCGCCAGCACGATGCGCGACCAGTGGATGTCCACGTACCCATAGGCAAAGCGTGTGTACATACCCCAACCAACCAGCCAGACGAGAACGGGCATGGCCATCACGGTAGCGGCAGCAAATCCGGTAAACGTGAACGCGCGATCCCGCAGGCTTTCGAAAAAGCCGGGGCGCTTCCGGTCCGGCTGAATCAAGCGATCCAGGTTCTCCGTCACGACCGTCGCAGAAAGGAAGGTCATGCCGACAGTGCCAAGCAAAAGGCACGACAGCAATCGGTAAATGTTGGACTCGTCAAACTGGCCTTGCCACCACCAGCTCTCAAGCGGATGCATAGCCAGGAGTGCCATCAGAAGAAGGCAGACAACGGACGCCGGCTGAAACAGCCGCGTCGGACGCCACATGAGGGTCATTTCAAAGATCGTACGCAGGAATCGAACACCGTCGCGCAACACACTCAGCTTCGATTCGCCGATGCGCTCTTCGTACGCCATCGGACGTTCTACGATCGACAAAGCCGGATCAACCAGGATTCGTGCGCTCATCGCCGGTGTGAAGTGGAGCCCGTCAGGAAGAGGATAAAGCGACGTCAACGCGTCACGCCGGATCACTCGCATACCACTTGCGGTATCCGAAACCCGTTGATTACTCAGACTCGAGAGAATCAGCGCGTAGATCGTATTGCCAAGCCGACGCACGCGCGGCATTTTGCTCGAAGGCCCCATGCGGGAACCAATCGCAACGGACGCATGCTCATCTTGCAAGGCATGGCACAGGTCACCGAAGAAAACCGGATCACACGTACCGTCCGCATCCAGGAATCCCACGATGTCGCCCGAGCTCTCGGCAAATCCGCGCTTGATCGCCGCACCGTATCCGCGGTTCTGCTCAAACTCGATCACACGAATCTGATCGGCGTAACCACGTGCAAGTTCGACCGTCCGATCCACCGAACCGTCACTGACAACCGTAATTTCGACAGCGTCAATGCCACCACGCTGACAGATCGACGCGCGCGCTGCCAGGCATCGCTCGATAGTGGACGCGATCGCCTCTTCCTCGTTGTACGCCGGGATGACTATTGAAAGCTTCATGCCAGAATCATCGGCAGCGTTATCGGGCCTCTTGCCTCCGCAAAGCGTTTTTTTGTCCCAAACTCGTGGACCCGACGCCACTCGCCGATACGCCCGATAAGGGCTCACCGATCACGGTCACGATGACGACGACAGCAAAACAGACGTCTCCCAGGATCGCTGAGCCGGCCAATCAACCCGAGCGTACCGTGTTCGCGGAAAGGACGACCGTCATGTCCACGGAAGGCACTTACGTCGAAACGCCCTCAGTCGATTCGCGCCATCGCACGCGCTATACGATCGCCATCCATGTGGCCGTTGGCACGGGCCTGGCTGCACTGCTGTTCCTCTTCGCGGGAAACGCCGGAATCCCTCCGCTGGTAGAGTCTGATTACTGCTACCTTCTGACCGCAGCCGATCGATTCGCCGACGGAAAAGGACTGACCGCCACACAACCCGTCGCCCCGCTGCAACCATGGGAATGGCAACGCGACTGGTCGTTTCTCACCAAGTGGCCTTGCGGTTACCCCATGATGATCGCTGTCGCAAAGATATTCACCGGTGACACGCTCGTGGCATGCCGACTCGTCGCCGCCATCGCCTGTGCGGCAGCCTGCATAGGATGGTTCCTTTGGGCACGACGCTGCACGCCGCAAGGCATGCCCGGCATCCTGCTGGCTGTCCTGACCGCCAGTTGTTCCATCAGCCTCGCCGGCGTCATGAATCCCTCGACCGATCAGCTCCTGATTGCAGCCATCCCCTATATCCTGCTGCTCGTCATCGAAGGCATCGGGGAAAAGCAACAGGGACCACCACGGATCGGCGGCGCCCCTTACTTCGGCTATCTGATCGCCGCCGGACTACTCTCCGGTATGCTCTTCTGGATTCGCTACGCATCCATCTTTGTTCCAGCAGCGGTGGCGTTCTTCCTCGTACTGATTGCATTCTCAAGAAGACGGACAGCCTATTTCCGCAGCCTGCAGGCTTTCTGCTTCAGCGCGCTCGCCCCCATCGTCATACTTGTATCAATGAATCGCGCCCTGGGAGCCGGTGCATCAACGCAGGAACAACTGAATCTCGGACATTCGGTCGGCTTCCACCTCTCGCTGAACATGCTTGCGACAGCCTGGATGAACCTGACGGAATACAGCTTCTACGCACACAAACCGGCAGCTCGATGGCTGTTCGCCTGTTGGCCGGCCATCCTGGCGATGATATGCCTCGGCATTCCCCAGTTTCGGCAGACCATGCTTTCACACTTTCGCCGTCCAGCCGTCATGTTGTCGGCCTCGATGGTCTTCATGCTGCTTCTCGTTTTGACGTTGGTCACAACGCTATTCGCGGCAAAGTTCAACTACATCGCACTGGACCGCTATTACCAGCCCGTCAAGCCAATCTACTTCCTACTCTTCGTCGCTCCGCTGATTGCCTTGCCATGGAAACCGGCACGATGGATGGTGGCTGTATGTGCCGGACTCGGGATCAGCTGGTTTGCACAACATGAATGGCCGAAGACGTATCAACGCTGGATCGCCGCGGAACGAGAAGTAACACCCTACGGCCAGTGGGCCAATTGTTTCTCCCCGAACGCCGCAAAGGTCTACAGCACCGTGCAAGCACTGAATGCCCCAACCA
>JBMYUM010000269.1:0-5868 GCA_049605375.1 Phycisphaerae bacterium
GGTAACACGCCGATCGCGACCGACCTCGATGAGAGTGCGACACTGCTTCAGCTGGACACGCGCGATCTGCCGGGTGACGGCGTCTATTTCATCGGCGGCAGCGTTCGCGATGGCGTGAATTCACCCGTCACGGCATATGCCGGCGGCCGCATCAACCTGGTCCGGACCGGAACGCTCGACATCACCGCTCCGGTCAACTCGGCTTCGCTGAAACCGGTCGCAGCCGGCGACACCGAACCGTTCGTGACAATCAGCTGGATCACCAACGTGCCGGAAGGCGAAGCACTCGTCGACGTCGTGGCACAACCGGTCGGCACCGGCACCAACCAGGAATTCGTCATTCTGGATGATGCCGAGACGTCGATCACCAGCGCAACGTTTACGCCGAGTGTCGTCGATAACACCTCCGGGCTCTACGAGATCTTCGTCCGTATCAATTTCAACGAAAACAGCAGCCTGGATGACATTGTCGCCAGCGCCCCGGCTTTCCTGCGTGTCTCAGGCCTTCCCACCGTCCTCTGGATTGATGAGATCGGCGACACGTTTGATGGTGCAGCATTCCGCGGCATTCAGCCGGAAGACAACGCCGGAAGTTCGTTCGCGACCGTCGGTGTTGACGGGCTGATCGCCAGCGGCGTCGTCATCGGCGCCCGCTACGGCAAGCCGTTCTTCGTCAACCCGTCAGGTATCGGTCCCGGTGAAGCCTATCTCGTCGGGCAATTCGCCACCGAACGCCTGGACGGTTCATTCAGCCTGAACCAGGTCGGTACCGATTCACTGCCCGGCCTGACATTCTCAGGTATCCGAACACCAGAAAATGACGACACGACCGACGGGCTCGCCTCGATCCTCAGTATCCCCGACCAGGACGGCGACGGAACCAGCGAATTGGCATTCGGTTTCCCGTTCGCCAACTCGCGCGGTCACAACGCATCGCCCGATCAGGACGGTGTTGTCAATCCGCTTGCACTCTCGACACTCGAACGCCCGGGTCAGTTTACCCGCGGCGGCGTGGTGATCGTCAGCAGCACCAACCTGAACACCAACCTGGCCGGATTCGGCAACAGTGCACTCGGCTGCGCCCAGAGCATCGATACCGACGAGCAATCGACGATCCCGCTCGACCTCGTTGGCCAGAACTTTGAAGACCTCTGTGTGAACCAGCTGGCAGGAGACGGCGGTAACTGGGCCGAAGATACCCGATCAGACTTTGACGATGACCCGCCGTGTACCGGTTCTTGTGTTGACGACAACGCCGGAGGACCTTCGGACGCCAACGGTGTCATCGACTACGGCTTCCTGACGCCACTGTCGACGGACTACTTCACCAGCTATGTCTACCCGGCTGCCCTGTTTGACGGGTTCTTCAACCCCGCATGCGACGGCCTGGCAGACTTCGTCAACAACAACTGCTTCTTCTCGACCGCCAACGTGCTGACGATGGAATACTGCCAGGCACAACGGGCAGTCTGCCAGCCGCGATCCCCGGGTCTGACGGCACAGAACGAAAACATCAGTATCGATGGCGATACGTTCACCGCCAATTACGTCATGGAGTACTACCGTTCCGGCTTCTACTCCAGCGAACCCTGCTGGCCCTTCGGCGCCCGCATCATCGGCGTCGGTGAAGATGACGGCTTCGGTACGTCCATGACAGTAGTCGATGGTGATCTTGTCGTGACCTCACCCGGTCGTTCCGCTCGCGGCCTCGAGCTGGGTGCGGATTCGCTCGGTGAAATCGTCGGACTCGGCACGGATACCCGTTCGTCTTCCGGTGTTGGCTACCTGTTCGAAGCGCGCGACCTCTGGTCGGCCGACCAGGCGCTGCTTCCGCCCCGTCCCCACCAGTACATCGTGGGCGAGCCGAGCCACTGCCCGGGTGAAGGTGCGATTGGCCAGGCAGATAACGTCACGGCCACACGTATTGCCGGTAACACGAATGATGCGATTTCGATCATCACCACCGTACCGGACTTCAACGGTGACACGCGTGCCGACATCGCCGTCGGTGCACCCACCGCAAACGGTGGTCGCGGACGCGTCTATGTCGCCTTCCGTCGTGATCCAACGATTGAAAACGACTTCGTCCTGGAAAAGCTCGCATTCGACATCGGTGACAGCGAACGTCTTGCCGGTGCCCTCTTCGTGGCATCTGACGAAGACAGCTTCGGATTCAGCCTGACATCAGACGTCGACTTCAACCGCGACGGTATCACCGACCTCGTCATCGGCAGCCCGACAGCAGACGGTGGCACCGGCGCTGTGATCATCGTCTTCGGTGGCTCCGATCTCTCGACAGGCCAGAATGGTATTACGGTTGAGGAACTTCTCGCCCTGCGACGTGACGACGGTTCGCCGTTCGCCATTCGTATTACCGGAAGCTCGTTCGAAACAGCCGGTCAGTTCGGATTCAATGTCGCGTCAGCCGGTGACGTCGATGGTGACGGCCGCAACGATCTGCTGATCGCCGCGCCGTTCGCATCACCTCGATACGATCCAAACGTATCGGATGCGACGGATGAGCTGTCGGACATCGGCGTGGACACCAACCTCGACGGTATTCCCGATAACCGAGAAGACCTGACCGGTGCCGGTGTTGTCTATGTCATCTCGGGTGCCAGCCCGCTGGGTGACATCGCACCGCAGTCCGGATCGGGGATTTTCTCCATCAGCATCGACGAGCTGGGTGGACCGGATCTCGCCGGCTATATCATCGCAGGCCGCGCACAGGGTGACCGCCTTGGCGGTGGCGATGCCGGTGACGCACAGGAAGGTCTCAATACGAAAATGGGACGCGGACGTTCGTTCGGCCTTGCCACAGCCGGTGACGTTGACGGCGACGGTCGCGACGACATCCTGATCGGTTCGATCCTGGCTGACCCGGGCAATCTGCGGAACGCCGGCGAAGCTTACCTCATCTACGGAACGGTTGATCCGTAGGACGTCGATGCTCCGGTTTCCGGACCTAAATAACACCAACCAGCCCGCCATTGGCGGGCTTTTTTTTTGGCATGTGGCGACCACACCGCGTCGCCGTAGAGCGTCTTGACCGTGACACAGCCGCACCGTGATCCCATAACTGCGAACCATGATTATGGGAATCTCGTGAGAGTCTGGAATTGGTTGACAGACACTTAAAAACATCGATACGATAGCCGTCGGGACGGAGTCTCGGCCCCTGCGGGCTGGTTCCAGATAGACCGCGGGGTCATAAAGTGTCGCAGAGCGATTCGTCCGCGTTACCGTCATGGTTGGCCGGGTGGCGACCGTTTGTGTCGCAGCGAAGGCACCGTGCGGCGGTTGCACTGGCGATTGCCCCAGGCGGTACGTTCACGCTGTGCTGTCACGGCAGTTTGGAGATTGGTCGTTCGGCTTCGTCCTCTTGCCGCGTTCCATGATCCCAGGCAGCAATCCAGCGGTAGGTATGTCGTCCACCCCGAGGACGATGGCGCCGTATTCATGTGGCTTCATCGATCCTTGCCATGTTGACGAGCAGCTGTGCTCGACAGCAACGCATGTGGGGCAATAAGGGCGAAAGAATCGAATCACGAATGATGACAGACAGCGAGTTCGGCGTAGGTTGAACTCGACTATTGAGGATCGATGTACGGATGCAGGTGACCTGCGGGTTGCCGGTATTTGAAAACGAGCGCCGGGTTGCAGAGAACGGCGCAGTCCAAAGCCGATGGGAGTGGCCATCCATGCATGCGCGGAAGACGAAACAAGAACTTGGACACGTAATTCTACTGACGGCTGTCGTACTGGGTGCACTTGCCCTGTTCACGGCGGGTAAGGTCATCGCCGAGGAACGCCAGTTCCTTGTCGTGCCGGCAACCTCGCCGAAGCAGTTCGGGAACAACGGCGGCGTACCGGCCGGCGGTCTTCCCAACCCGGAGACCATCCGTCAGCAGTATTTCAGCGATGACGGCCGCGGGTCGTTCGCCGAGTACTGGGAAGAAGTTTCCTACGGCGACGTGACCATCAACGGTGATTCCACGGACTGGGTCAATCTGCCCTGGCCGATCACCATGCCGCCGGACCTGATGAACCAGTTCTTCGGTGTCGACGGCGCCGAGGACGATGCCCGCGCATCCAAAGAGCTTTACTTCTGGCAGAACATCCAGGACTACGGAACCAGTGAAGAGTTCTTCGGCTCGCACACCTCCCCGACCAATTCATCTGTTTACAAACCTGGCGAAACGTTCCTGGACGTGAACAACAACGGTGTTTGGGATGGCCAGATCGATGAGAGCGCCAACATCGTCGATAATGACGAAGATGGTATTCCGGACGGTCGCGGACCGTGGATCGACCTCAACCGAAACGGCGACTGCGAAAACGACGCCAACAACTGCGTCTACCTGCCGAACCAGGACAACGACCAGTTCCCGGACTGTTGCCCGGATGGTGACTGCATTTTCTACTCCTGCCCGCCAACACAGTGGTCGGACTACTTTGACTGCAACGGTAACTACATCCCGGATATTTGCGACGTCGCGTATCCCCAGGGGCGTGCGCCGTCGGGAATGCCAGCCATGGGTGCCATGGCCGAGTGCCAGGCGCTGATCAATGAGCTGCAGGCTGAAGGCTTCGATATGGCCTGGTTGAACGACAATCAGGACCTGTGGGGCAAGAGCCACGACCAGTTCCCGATTGATCCGGACACGCTGATGCCGTCGGAACCCGATGGTATTCCGGATGAGTGCCAGTTCGGCCTCGTACAGGCTGCTGCGATGGCAGCATCGGAAGCCGATGACCTCTCTGTCTACAACAACGATACGACTTGCGTCGGCGACG
Source organism: Phycisphaerae bacterium (assembly GCA_049605375.1). Classification (GTDB taxonomy): domain Bacteria; phylum Planctomycetota; class Phycisphaerae; order UBA1845; family UBA1845; genus JADFOB01. The sequence goes on from JBMYUM010000269.1 coordinate 4,798, forward strand.
AAGTCTGCCCTGAGATTCAGAATCAGGAACCGCCGATTCGTTGCGAATTTGATGACCAGAACGGCAACAACGAGTGCAACGCCGTGGAGCCGTTTGAGAACTACATGCGACGCCTCGGAGGCATCAGCGACCTGGGTGAAGTCGAATGGATCATCGTTGATGAAGACTACATTCGCTCGAACTATCCAGGCGACACGGAATCGACGGATGCTCTCATTGCCGAGTCATTTGATGAACGAATCCTCTTCGGTTCGCACGGTGGTCCTGGTATGTGTCAGGCGAAGCCACGGATCGTTGATGGTTTCATTCTCCCTTGCGACGAAGGATGTGAAGCGGGTCGCGACGGTGACGAATGCCGCATCATGAGCTGCGCCCTTCCCGAAGGTTTCCTTTTCCCATGCCTGGACGAAGACGAAGCGATGGACGCCATGGAGGAAATGGAAGAAGAAGATGGCGAGCCGGAATGCAACCCGAACATCATTCTTGAAGACTACTGCATCGCAGGTTTCCACTCGGACTATCACGCGCCGGACTCATGGATCGAAGGTTCGCCGTCGTTCGCTGGTGAAAGTGTCGGTGCGATTCCTGGCCCGGCGAACGAAGTCGGTGACGGACTCCGTCAGCCGTTTGTGCGTTCAACAAAGATTGTCGTGACAGATACGATTCAAACCTCGAATGGTCGTGACCTTGTCACACCGGCTCCTTCGTGGCTCCCCCGTTTGTGGAACGATCGCTACGGATCGGGTACTCCGAATTTTAACACCTCGGTCGAGATCGTGGGTGAACTGGGTGACCCGCTGTTTGGATATGGCGGAGCCCCGACAGAACCTGGAAACTACTTCGGCATCGGGCGCCGTACGTTTGTGGCGGATCGCGGTGGACTGAACGGTGACGGTAGTGGATGGCCGGGAAGCAGCGCGAACTGCGGCGGCCAACCCAACATCGACTTCCGCCCGCAACCGCGACCGAACTTTGTTTCCTATCTTGGCACCTGTACGCCGGCCATGTTGCCGTACGAGTTCCGTAATGGTGCCGCAGGCCCGCCCGACTACTTCGACGGTTACGTCGAAT
>JBMYUM010000270.1:0-5858 GCA_049605375.1 Phycisphaerae bacterium
TTCTGACCGATCACCTGAACCTCGGCGCCACGCGACAGTTTCGTTTGAATCGTATACTTGTTGTTGTTGATTGCAGAACCAGTTCTGATCCGCACGTTGTCGCCATTGATAACACCGACATTCGGGCGTTGCTCGTCGATCGTCACGTAGTCGCCCGAAACCAGACTGAACGCACACGGCGGTGGAAGAATCTCGAACCAATTTCCGCTTTCGGACACCACCCTGACGCGCTCGCCCGCCATCAGCTTACACACCGTATAGTGATTGGTGCTGTCACCGCTTCGGACATAGACATCGTTCGCGTTCACTTCGCCGATGCTGATAACCGGCAGAGAGGCACGCACCGTACGACCGCCGGCAAACAGAACTCCGACCAGAAGCAACAAACCCAATGCCCAAGTCGTTGCACCGTTCTTTCGCGATACGAGGTCAGATGAGTCGGTAGTGTCGGTATGAATTTTTAGAGACATGACAGCCGTCCTATGGCAAGTAAGTGAACTGGATCACCTTTCGTATTCCACATCCCGTAACCTATCGAACTCCTCCAGATTGTCAACGTAATCCCATGGCTCCACGACGTTTGGGATTGTGATAAACTGCTGGCATGACGTCACCGCTATTGAGTAGCCGTATACCACAGGAAGCACGGGCAACCTGTGAATTGCGCCGGATTAATCTCACGCGAACCCCGGAACAGGTCCTGCCGGCATTCCACCGGGCAGATACCCCGGCTATTCTCGAAAGCACCATGTACGACAAGAGTTACGGTCGTTGGTCAATGTTCATGGCAGACCCGATCGATGAGTGCCGGATGACCAGCGATGAAGCCTCACTCGATGCGCTGCGAGAGGCCAAACGTCGATGGCCGAATCTCGACCGCCCCTCGGACAGCCCTCCATTCGTCGGCGGATGGGTCGGCTATTTGTCGTACGAGCTTGGCGCACAAATGGAGTCAGTGCACCGCAAAACCAGCTCCACGCAACCCATCGCCCTGTTGCATCTCTATGACACGGTCGCACTATTCCACCACGATAGTCAATGCTGGACATTGGCCGCCATTCAGTGGCCGGATGGTATCGCACCGGAAAGACCAGATGCCGCCGAGAGACTCGATCATCTCGAACAACGTCTCACATCACCTGCGTTAGAACACGTTGATGATTCGCTGAGAACGAATCCCGGCAAACTGAGTTTCACAGGCTGCACGTTACCGCCGCCACTCTATCTCAAGCGTGTCCAGCAAACCCGCGACTTCATCGCCGCTGGTGACATCTTTCAGATGAACCTGACCAATCGCTACAGCGCGTTGACACCACAATCGCCTTGGCAGATCTACGATCGGCTGCGCCAGGCAAATCCGTCATTTTACGGCTGCCTGCTGCCATGGCGTGATACGTCTGTCATCTCAAGCTCGCCGGAGTTGTTCCTCCGGCTTCGCAATCGATCGGTCACAACGCGCCCCATCAAGGGAACCGCTCGACGCACAGGCAACGACGTCGCCGACCAGGCCTTGGCAGAAACACTCGCATCCTCCGAAAAAGAGACGTCGGAACTGAACATGATCATCGACCTGCTCCGCAATGACCTCGGTCGTGTTGCGGAATTCGGCAGTGTAAAGGTCGACCACCCCGGCGCCATTGAAATGCACCCGACGGTCATTCACCGCGTCGCGACCATCACATCACAGCTTAGGCAGAACTGCGACGAAATCTCTCTTCTTCAGGCGAGCTTCCCTGGAGGATCAATCACAGGCTGCCCGAAGATTCGCGCCATGCAACTGATCCATCAACTTGAGCCCGATCGCCGTGGCATTTATTGTGGAGCGATCGGCTGGATCGGACTCGATGGCGATATGGAAATGAACATCGCCATACGCACCATGACACTCGAAGGTCGCGTATTGACCATCGGTAGCGGCGGTGCCATTCTCGCGGATAGCGATCCTGAAAGCGAGCTCGAGGAAATCAGAGCAAAAGCAAGAGCGATGATGCTCGCCGCCGGTGAAGCCGATCACCGAGCATGGGAACGCATGTGACACCAGGGACCAAACGGTTCGAAGCGCCCAGCCCAAGCAAGGAAGCACACATGACCGAAAGCCCCAAACCAGCGGATGGAGCAAGTTACGTCTGGCTCAACGGCCAGATCATGTCGTCCAACGAGGCGACCGTTCGAACGGACGACGGTGGATGGCTGCACGGTGCCGGACTGTTCGAGACAATTCTCGCACAAAACGCGCGAACATTTCGTCTTGAAGCACATATCGAGCGACTACGTGCTTCCGCTCACAAGTTGCTGCGTCCCATCGAACGCGACGAATTGCCAACAGAAGATAACATCAGCGATCTCTTGCAAGCGACCGGAATCAGGCATGCACGAATCCGACTGACCGTTTCTGCAGGCCCCATGAAACCCACAGACGAAAACGACATAGCGCCCACGGTCTGCATGACAGCCACGCCGTTTTCAGGATACCCCGCCCCGTTGTATCAAAGCGGCGCAACGGTTCTTGTCAGTCGCGCCCAGCAAAGCCCGACAGACCCACTCGCCGGTCACAAGACCATCAGCTATCTGCCCCGCCTGCTCAGCCTGCGAGAAGCGCACAAAGCGAAGTGCCTCGAAGCCATCTGGCTGACCACCAGCCATGAGGTGGCAGAGGGCGCCATCAGCAATCTGTTCGTCGTGAACAACGATGGAAAACTGCAGACGCCGAAGCTCGACACACCAGTGCTGCCCGGCATTCTCCGCTCTGTTGTACTCGAAGTCGCGCGAAAAGCAGCGGTCGACGTTGAAGAGACGAGCCTCAACATCAATGATCTGCTTGACGCACGTGAGGTCTTCCTCACCAACGTCATCATGCAAGTCATGCCGGTCACCAACATCGAAAGGCACACCGTTGGCGATGGAACCCCGGGAGCGACAACCCAAAAACTCATGCTGGAAGTAACCAAGCAAATCAACAGAGAATGCGAGCTGCCATGAATACAAACCAGATGATGGTTCGGGACTTTGACACGGCGATGAACAAAATTGCACCGACATCGCTCGCCCAGGACTGGGACAACGTCGGCCTGTTGACCGGTCATTATGATGACCCCATGCGGTCCGTCATGTTATGCATCGATCTGACACCGGCCGTAGCCAAGGAAGCCGTGTCAGCGAAGGTGGATCTCGTCATGGCGTATCACCCGCCCATCTTCAAGCCGCTCAAGCGGCTCATCGGGAGCGAGTCACAAGACGCGTTTCCCGTCTACCATTGCGTTCGCAACGGCGTCGCAATTTATTCAACGCACACGGCGCTCGATGCCGCAGTCGGTGGAACCAATGACGTCATCGCCGACCTCTGCTCAATGACAAACGTCACTCATCTCGAATACGTAGAGACACCAGGGCAGCCACAAGCCAAGCTGATAGTCTTCGTTCCCGAACAAAACGTAGACGATGTTGCCGATGCGATGTTTGATGCCGGTGCAGGTCAGATCGGCGATTACCAACAATGCAGCTTTCGATCGAATGGAACAGGCACCTTCTTTGGCAACGAAGACACCAATCCCGCTGTAGGCCGGAAAGGGAAACGCGAATCAGTCGCCGAGATCAGACTCGAAGTCGTCGTTCCACAATCGAAGATCTCTGAAGTGCTGAGAGCGCTTCGGGAAAGTCATCCCTACGAGGAGCCGGCGTATGACCTCTATACGCTACAGCCCCGCCCCACCGGCGGTATCGGTCGCATCGGCTCCCTTCCGTCAGGGACAACGCTGAACGACCTCGCAACAACACTCAAGAAAGCAACAAACGCTCCACTGGTTCAAATCGTTGGACCAGCGGACACCCAACTCAAGCGCGGTATCATTGTCGTCGGCTCTGCCGGTCGTCTACCGTTTCAGGCCGGCATAGGAAAAGGGGACGTCGTCATCACCGGCGAGATTCGCCATCACGACGCGCTGGCTTTTCGGACGGCCGGAGCGACCGCGATTGCCCTGAATCATTGGTCAAGCGAACGCCCTGCCCTACGGGCGCTCGCCGACCTCCTTCGGCCCGAACTGGCGGGCGTTCACATAGCCCTGAGCGAGGCCGATCAGGAGATATTCGCGCCGATCCCCTAAACCTGCGAAGCTTCGATCGAACCCGCTCAGGCTCTTTCTGCCACACCGCGCCCGATTTCAGCACACCAAAGGCATCTCGCGCCGAAGCTCGCAGTGGTTTCGCCGGAACGTCGTCGATATACTGATGTGTGGGGTCGATCTACCGACAACATAGCTGAAGACCAAAACCAGTACCGCCGACGGCATGTCGAGCGTCTGTGGATGCCGTCGAACCGCTCTGGTCAGCCCTGAACGGGTAGGGGAAATGTTCGCGAACACCGCGTTACAACCAACAAGAACCCATCTCGCCATGACCGACGACGATGGTCGCGATCGTCTCCGTCACGCTTGCGCCATGCGGTCGACGTTCTGCGTCGTGCTCGGCTGGCTGGGGCTCTTCGGTTCGGTTGGCGCGAACCTGCATGCCGCCATGCCGAACATCACGACCACGGTCGTCAGTGACAATCTCGACGATCCGGTGTTTGTCACACACGCCCCGCGAGACTTCGACCGAATCTTCGTCTTGGAGCAACAAGGCGAGGTTCGGGTCATCAACATCAAGACCAACACGTTGCTGCCGACCCCCTTCCTCGATTTGACCGATCGCGTGCTATGCTGCGGCGAGCGAGGTCTGCTGGGAATGGCGTTCCACCCCGACTACCCGGATACTCCCTATGTCTACGTGAATTACACCGACGGCGGTGGTTCAGGCATTCGCACGGTCGTTTCGCGTTTTACCGTCCCAGCAGATTCTCCTGACGTCGCCGATATCGACTCGGAAACAACCATCCTCACGTTCGACCAGATCGCGACGAATCACAACGCCGGTTGGATGGGCTTCTCACCCAACGACGGCTATCTCTACATCGCTACCGGTGACGGAGGCGGCGGATGTGATCCGCAATCGACGGGACAAGACCTGAATCGGTTACTCGGAAAGATCCTGCGTATCGACGTTGATCAGGGCGCCCCTTACGCCATTCCACCCGACAACCCCTTCGTCGGCTCAGCCGGCCTCGACGAAATCTGGCACTACGGATTGCGGAACCCATGGCGATGCAGCTTCGACGCCCAAACGGGCGACCTGTTCATTGCCGATGTCGGACAAATCGCTTTTGAAGAAGTCAATTTTCAGCCTGGCAACGATCTGGGAGGAAAGAACTTCGGGTGGGTTTGCCGTGAAGGAAGTGCGTCCTCAGTTGTGAGTGCCTGCACGATCCCCAAAGAACTCGATTGCGAATCCAAAGACCTCGTCGATCCCATACTCGAGTACGCCCATGACCAGGGGCGCTGCTCCATCACGGGCGGAGAAGTTTATCGCGGCTGCAACATTCCCGGTCTTGAGGGACACTACCTCTTTGGCGACTATTGCACGGGCGAAGTGTGGAGCTACCAGGCCTCGGAGGGCGCTCCATTCGCGCCAACCGGTATTTCGCTCGCCGCATTCTCGCTGACCTCGTTCGGTCGCGATGCATATGGGGAAATCTATATCTGCAACGGTGCGCAAGGACAGGTGGATAAAATTGTACCGACCATCGTTTCCATCGAAGATTGTAACAGCAACGGGGAAGCTGACGCCTGCGACCTGCTCGATGGAACATCCACTGACGATGACAAGAGCGGTGTTCTGGACGAATGTGAATTCGGACCTCCGATTCCCACCGTCTCGAATTGGGGCATTCTTGTCCTGGTTCTGAGCATCATCGCCATGGGAACCATTGCACAAACCCGACGAACGCGCAACAAATTGGCGTGAATCGAAGACATCTGCTGTAGTTG
>JBMYUM010000271.1:0-5834 GCA_049605375.1 Phycisphaerae bacterium
GTAGTGTTCAGCGAAGGGCGCGGTGGGAAGGGTAAGAAGATCAACGAGGATCTTTCTGCTCTTGGGGTTGGCCATCATTATTCTTCTATCCTGGTTTGCTGAGTCGTAGCATCATGAATGCAATCACAACAATAAAGGATAGTGTAAGGACACCGCCGCCAAGAAAGAACCCCAACCAGGAGAGATTCTGGCGTTCGTTGATGCGTTGGCCGGCGCTGTTGAATCCAAGAATCACGGCAATCGCCGCCAAACCCATGGCCGTTGCCGCACACCCGAGCAACACCATCGCATACGTACTGTTCTGGTAGATGATGCGGCCTATGTCACTTTTGTAGTTTCGAACTGCAACAATCACGGAAGCCAGGAAAGGCAAAACCGAGACAACGGCCAACGTAGCCGCATATTTCGCTTGAACGTCAAACCTGCGCCATGAACTTGGCATCTTGACTTACCTCCTTTGGCGATGGGCTATTCACCCTTCCAGAATCGTGGCGAGAACAGCACGACGATCGCAAAGACCTCGAGCCTGCCAAGCAACATCAACCCACTAAGCAACAGCTTGCTGGTCCCACTGAACCAGGCATAGTTCTGCGTCGCCCCGACCTTGTTCAAACCTGGACCAATGTTGTTCAGTGATGCCGCCACCGCGGTCGCACTCGACACAAAATCGGAACCACGCGGGGCCTCAATAGCATGAAGAACGATCGTCCCACCGGCAAACAAAATGACGACCGACAGAACATAGACCAACGTGGAAATCTTCAGTTCAGGATCAATCGACGTCCGCCCGATCCGCACGTGGCGAACCACGTGACGACGATACACATGCTCGAGCTCGCTGATGATCACCTTGAACACGATGAGAATGCGCACAACTTTGATACCGCCCCCCGTGGAACCGGCGGACCCGCCCACGAACATGAGCGCAAGAAGCGTCGCCTTGGCAGCGAATCCCCACTGATCAAAATCGGCACTGCAAAATCCGGTCGTGGTCTGAATCGCGACAACCTGGAACAAGGCGTCACGCACCGTGATCAAGAATCCAGGAGGCGCCTGATCGGGCGCAAGATCCTGCGTGTAGGCCGGTGGCGTCATCCAAAGGCTGGTGGTGACAATGGCAGTCGCCACCAGAATGATGGTTACGTACAGTCGTAATTCTGGATCACGAAACACATCGCGCCAGTTGCGCTGCATAAGCTGGTAATACAAACCGAAGTTCACGCCGGCCAGAAACATGAAGACGATAATGACGACGTGAATCGCACTGGAAGCGAATCCCACGATGCTTGCATCAACGGTACTGAAACCGCCGGTGGCCAGCGTCGCAAACGTGTGACAGACACTATCAAACCAATTCATGCCGCACAGGCGCAGCAGGACCATCTGCACCACGGTCAAGCCCATGTATATGAGCCAGAGCATCCGGGCCGTATCCTGAATTCGGGGTGTAACCCCATCGGGCGTCGGACCTGGCGCTTCCACTTTGAAGACGCGTTTTCCGCCCACGCCCAGCAACGGCAGCACCGCAACGAAGAGCACAACGATCCCCAGTCCGCCCAACCAGTGCGTCATCGCGCGCCACAGCAGAAGGCCGCGCGGAAGTGTCGAGAGGCTCGATACAATCGTAGCCCCAGTCGTCGACAAACCGCTCATGGCTTCAAAGTAGCAATCGATGTAACTGTCGAAGGCATGCGGAGTCGTTGCCGCATCACTTCGCAACGAAGCCCAGATCCGAAATGGGGCGGCCGCAATCGCAGCGCCGGCGATCCAGCTCAGGACAACCAGCAGCAACGCATCACGCTGGCCGAGACTCTGGCGACTCGATTTGCCGATGAGCATCAACACGCCGCCACCAAGCAGCCCGACCGCCGCGCTCGAAAACAAGGCGCCGACTTCACCGTTGGCTGTCGCCCAACCGGACATGCTCTCCAGCAGCGAGAACGCAGCCACACAGAGAATCAGTACGCTCAGAACGATCATCAGCAGGCCAAGCTGACGACCTACGACTCGGAGATTCAAGATCATTTGGCAATAAACAGCTTCTTGAGTTGATCCCGGATACCGACCGGGGCGATGACAAGAAGTGCGTCACCGGGTTGAACCTGAGCGTCCGCACCGGGTACGCAGGCCCGGTCATCCCGACGAATCGCCGCGATCATCGAGTGCGGTGGCATCTTAATGTTTCGCAATTCGTGTCCGATGACCTTTGCCTTCTTGTTCGGGTGAATCTCATAGACCTCGATGGTATTGTCGGCAAATCGGACCACCGACCGAACCGGACCGGTGTCAATCAGGCTCAAAATCGAGTTCACCGCCACCGATCGCGGGCTGTAGACCCGATCAATACCGATATGCTCAAACAGACTCATGTATTTCGACCGCTGAACAACCGCCACGGTCGTTTTGGTGCCCAGCGCCTTGGCTTGGGCACAGGCCATGATATTGGCCTCATCATCTGCGGTCGCCGCGATGAACACATCAGCCTTCTCAATCTGCTCATCCTGGAAAGTGGATACGTCCGTCGGGTCCGCTTCAAGTACCGTGATGTGATCGAGTTTCTCTGCCAGCTCTTCCGCTCGGTCATGATTCTGGACAAAAATACGCACGGAGAAGAAGCGGCTCTTGAGCACCCGTGCCAGCCAGACCGACGTCGGTGAGCCGCCCATGACTGCCACGTGGAACTTCTTCTCTTTCTGTTTCGTGAACAGCTTGCGTGCCTGGTCGAACGTCCGCGTCTCACCGATCAGCGTGACGTAATCCCCTTCGCGAATGACCGACTTCGCTTCTGCGATGCTCGGACCATCCGCCCCTTCCACGGTCGCAATGCGCGTCGCATCCGGAAGAGAGATATCCGCCAACGCGAGACCGACCGCCGGGGCGTTACCCGCAACCTGCAGTCTCTGCATCAGAAGGTGGCCTTGGGAGAACTCCTCAAGTGCAATGGAACCGGGATTGCGCATGGTTCGAGCGATTTCCATCGCGGTAAGAAACTCGGGGCACAGCATGCCATCAATACCGATGTTCTTGGCCAAGGGTGTACCACTCAACGCGAAATTGGCCGTATGGTGAACCCGAACGATGGTGTGCGCCGCCCCCACCTGCTTGGCGAGGGAGCCGGCGAGAAGATTGATTTCATCGAACTCGGTCGCTGCGACAAAGACGTCGCACTTTTCGCAACCGGCTTCCGTGAGCACATCAAGATGAGCGCAATTGCCGACCAGCGTCCTCACATCGAGACGATCAGCGACCATGCGCGTTCGCTCCGCCGACAGGTCGATCACCGTCACCGAATACCCCGATGACGATAGAACTTCCGCCGTGTGACTGCCGACTTCCCCTGCTCCGCCAATAATCACGTGCATCGTACTTGATCCGCGCCTCCAGCTTCAGGCGTTCCTCCGGGGGCCGATGGGAATCCCGCCAACGCGCATAGTCAAACGCAATCGCCGGATTGTCAATGCAATGGGCCAATCACAGAGGCAACAAAAAGGCAGGTCGATGATCCGATTGAAAACGCTACGGCGCGGAAATCGCACGTGCACGTTCGATCGCTTCCGTCGGGACACCAATATCAAGCACCCGTGTCTTGCCGACAAAACCGGCCGCACCGGGTTCACCGAATCCCCGTTTCTCCGCCACGAATGTCAGCGTGAGGTCGGCCTTGATGGTTGCCTGGCAAGGGGCACCCGTGTCTGCATCGAGACCGGAAGGAATGTCGATCGAGACCATGGCTGCGCGGTCAGACGACATCATGGTTTGGAGAATCGCGGCGATTTCGTCGCGAACCTCACCCTGAAATCCGGTACCCAGCACTGAATCGACGATAACAGTATTGGGAGTGGCGTTTTCGTAGACATCTCCGGGACTGATGGCTTCGAGCAAGGGCAACTTCATTTTGCGAATGATGTTGAGGTTGGAACGCAGATCGGGACTGCGACGATCTTCGCTGCCGATCGCCAATACCTTGACCTCACGGCCCGCGTTGGCCACGTGACGGGCGATGACGCAACCGTCACCACCGTTGTTCCCGGTTCCGCAGATAATCAGGAACGGATGAGACTCTGAGTAGGCCTGCAGGCAGCTGTACGCTGCGTTCCGGCCGGCATTCTCCATCAGCACGAGGCCCTGCATACCGAAATCTTCGACCGCAATCCGGTCGACCGCACGGACTTGATCACGGGTCAGACGAAGTGTCCCCTCTGGTTGTGATGCCATAGACGTTCGCCGCGAAGGGAATTGTTCGAATCAGCAGAGACTAGTCGTTGACGGTGGCCGCCGCGAGTTCGTTCGTAGGCTCTTCTTTTTTCACCGTGAGCTTGGTTTCAGGAAGCGTAGGCCGCATCGACGTTGTCGCGGCCCGAGCGGCATCCGTCACCATGGCGGGTCGCAGGAAAAAGACAAGCATGGGAATCGAGCACATGGCCAGGGCGAAGCGAATCGGCTGGCTGTTTTTCGAAACGGGTGCGTCTACCGCCTCACGAACGTAGACGGCACCGACAATTTTCAGGTAGTAGGCCGCACCAATCGCAGAGTTGATCACACCGATGATGGCGAGCGCGACGACCGGTCCGTGGAAAGGATGAAGCGTTTCCAACGAGAACGCGCTACTGAACACGTAGAGCTTTCCAAGAAATCCGGCGGTCGGTGGAAAACCGATCAGGCTGAAGACGCATACCGCCAGGGCAAACGACTCCCACGGCGCGATGGAGGACAGGCCTGAAATGTCATCGAGGGTTTCGATCTCCTCACCCTTTGCTCGACTGAAAGCCGCCAGCATCGCAAACGCACCGAGGTTCATCAGTCCGTAGACGACCATGTAAAACAGCAGCGCCGCCAACCCGTCCCGCATGGGACCGGCACCGGCAACGGGGCCTACCAGCAAGGCGATCAGCATGTATCCGGTGTGTGCCACACTGGAGTACGCCAGCATGCGTTTTACGTTTCGCTGCAGAAGGGCGAGGACGTTGCCGAAGGTCATGGACGCGGCCGCCATCAACCACATCACCCAGTACAGCTGACCTGGAATATCCCACTGCATCAGCGAGAGAATCTTGGCAAAAGCAAGGAAGCCGGCGAGCTTCGGAACGAATCCGAGCATGCCGGTCACGGGCGAAGCGGCACCTTCGTAGACATCAGGGGCATAGACGTGGAACGGAACCGCAGCGATTTTGAACGCGAGGCCGGCGATGACCATCAGCAAACCGGCGAGGGCCAGGGGACCGAATTCGCTTCCCGCCGGCCAGACCGAGTAGGCCACACCGTCCTGTAGCGTCGAAAGCGTGGTCGTGCCCGCCATGCCGTACAGGAAACTCATGCCGTAGGCCAATATCGCGGTCGACAGCGCTCCAAGGAAGAAATACTTCACGGAGGCTTCCGAAGCACGCGCGTCATCGCGACTCAAAGCAATCAGCACATACGTCGGAACACTGACGAGCTCAATCGCAAAGAAGAGGATCAGCAGATCATTGGCTGACGCGGTCAGCATGACACCCATCAGCGACAGCAGGATGAGCCCCATGTACTCGCCGCGTTCGGCACGGCCGCACTGCGCCCAGTTGACCAGAACAATCGCGACACCAATCCCCAACGTGATTAGTCGCGTGTAATGGCTGAGGGAGTTGAGCAGGATTCCCGGCAGGGGGGCGACGAATTCTTCCTCCGGGCGGAGCAACAACGACGCCACGATCGCAACGACCAGGGTGATCAACGCCAGTGGAGACACCAGAAGTGATGTTCGCGAACGATGATCGGCGCCCGCAATCAGCGTGACGCATGCCCCGAGAAGCAGAACCAGCTCAGGCACCATGTACATGCCGTTCGTCAGTACATTCATC
>JBMYUM010000272.1:0-5833 GCA_049605375.1 Phycisphaerae bacterium
CGGTGGTGGAAGCGGGACGACCGATGATGGCGACACAGCGACCGACGACATTCAATTCATGATCTGCACCGCCGAAGATCCGGCCGATGTTGGCGTGGACTTCGGGGAACCGGGGTTTGCGCGAGTCGTTGCCAGCAGCCTCGGAGCAGGACGTCACCTTGTCGCCACGGAACAAGCCACGTTCCAGTTTGAATTCGACAAACCGATTCGAGCATGTTCGGTCATCAGTCAGAACATCTCCATGCGTAATATGACAACAGACACAGACGTCCAACTGAGTGACGAACAACTGTCACGCGAGCATATTCTGGACGAGCAGGGAACAGTGACAGGGAGCCGCGTTTCCGTTGTCCTGCCCGCAGACCTAGAGATCGGGCATGACTTTGAGATCATCCTCGATACGGAAACCATGGGTATCGATGGTGAGTTTCGCGAAAGCAATGGAGGCACGCTGGCCAACGGTGTACTTCCGTCCGGGGATGAAAACCCTGGAGGGGACTTCGTTCAGCAGTTCCGTCTGGTGTCGCTGATCGACTATCTGGTTGATACGCAAGGAGCCAGCGGTTTGGCACTTGATCAAACGGATCGCCTTGTCCTTGTATCGCGTGACAACGGTGTTTGGGGCCCATTTACCAGCGATGGCGAAGTGGCTGAAGACGATCGGATCGGTGGCGAACTCGGGCCACTGTCACCGCGTGCAGTTACGATCGATAGTGATGGTCAAATCGTGGTGAAGGATGCGACGACCGACAATCAACTCTGGATGATTGATCCATCGACGGGCAACGCCTCGATCCTTGCAACCACGGCAACAGCCGCAGAAATTGATGACCTGCTTGCCGCTCCAGATGGTTTCCAAAGCGCCGAGCGTGCCGGAGTCGAAGTTGGCGATTTCCTCTACACGAGTCGCGGTTCTATTGTGGTTCAGGATCTTCGCGCCGCTGCGGGTACAAAGGGCGAACTCGCGCTCGTTGATGCCGATGAATCGAGCGCGGGAGCCTACGTGAACCTGTTTGAACCAGAACCAAAATCCGGGGAAGTGTATGGTGGATGGCAAGGGGAAAATGGCCGGGGCTTCGTAATTCACCGGGTCGGTTCCAACGGCGTCGTCGATCCTTCGATCATGCCGACGCAAAACGCATTGACCGGCGTCCGTGGGACGGCAGTCCTGAGACTCGCGAATATCGATGGTCGAGAAGAGTACCTGATCGCTGGTTCCATCGACCTCGATGCTGCCAACACAGGGCAGATCCTGCCGGCCGACTTCGACGGACGGGCACTCATGATCTACGACGCAACGCGAGATCGGCTATCCGTTCTCAGTCCACTTGCCATTGACGAGTTCAGCTTCAGCGAACGAGGCATGACAACAGATTTGGCTATTGAATCCGGCCGTGACAGCGCTTTCGTATCTATTCCGACACAGAATCATGTCGTGAGACTGAGTGGCCTGGCGAACACTGGCAGCAGCGTGACACCCGTCTGTGATGCATCCGTGGATGATGCGCGGGCATCGGAGTTGGCTGACGGTTCGGCACGCGTCATTGCAAGCACGTTGGGTAATGGGAAATTCCTGTTTCAGGGTTCACCCACGGTGGTGATGTTTGATTTTGATCAAGTGATACCGGCTTGCAGCGCAGACGCGATTCACATCACGCTCCGTGATGAGACCAACGATCGGGAGGTCAGCCTGCTCGAACGCCGGATACGTCGGTTCGTTTTCGCATCTGATGACGACGATGCACGATCGCGATTGGTCATCGATCTCCCCGTGGGCCTGGACGCAGGCGTTCGCTACAGCCTGACGCTGAACGCCGGTGTATTCGGTCTGGACGGCGACTTTGGTGTTGACGGTGAGAACGGCATGTTGCCCAGCGGTAACGGCTCACCAGGTGGTGATTTTGTACAGTATTTTCAGTTGCTCACCGCGGACTATTTTCTGACCGAGACCGACGGTGCCGCCGGCGTGGATGTCGATGGAGACGATCAACTCTTCGCCGCGACGGCATCAGAGATTTTTGGTCCCTTCACGTCACCAACCACACCCGGTGGTGTACTTCGAACCATTTCGCTGGGTGACGGCCAGGAAATCGCCGGAGCCGCGAATGACACGGCAGGTAAGCCGATGGTCGCGAATCAAAACAGCGACGATTTCGCGATCGCCTTCGCCGCTGGTGATAGCGGAGAATTGCGGAGCGCCGACCGAACGGCGGGCATTGCTTCTCTCATTGCGGCCGCAGACGGACCCGACGCGGTGAGCGCCGCGGAAGTCGATATCATCGAATCACCCACCGGTTATCCGGGTGACTACATTCTCATCAACGGGGAGCGTGGCTTGGTTGTCGACACAAGTGCCATGCAGACCGAAGTCCTCTTTGAACGGACGGATGAGCAACTCACGTTCGCATCGATCAGCAGTTGGCCGACATCCAGCTTCAGCGCCGGCGTGCTGGTTGCCGTGAATGACCTGGCAGACAATTCTGTATCAGCGTTGCAGATAGCCCCCAACGGGGTCGCCGAGACATTGTTCGAACAGCAGGGTGCTACATGTGAAGCAGTCATTCGCTTGCCTGATAGCGCAAACGGAATGGAGTTCTTGATGCTCTGCGAACTCGCCACCGGCTCGGACAACCTCGAAACGAATCAGGTCTTGTCCCGGCAATCGGGCACCGGGCTGCTTTGGATTCGACCTGCTGA
Organism: Phycisphaerae bacterium; assembly: GCA_049605375.1. Lineage (GTDB taxonomy): Bacteria > Planctomycetota > Phycisphaerae > UBA1845 > UBA1845 > JADFOB01. The sequence goes on from JBMYUM010000272.1 coordinate 2,698, forward strand.
GAACAGACTTCAGGTGATCGGCACATTCTCACGCGGATCGGACATGGCGTTCAGTGAGTCGCTCGATACTATATATACGGCTCATCCTGCACTTCGCGCCGTGCTGCGAATCGAGGGGTTTTGAGGCGTACAAACAAACCTCGTGAGGCAAACATGCAAGACTCGACGGTTCCCAGTGTGATCACAGTTGACGACCTGAGGCAGTTGCCAGATTTAAGCAACGTCGTCTTTCTCGACTGCCGCTTTGATCTGGCCGATACCGAGGCCGGCCGACAGGCGTTTGCCATGGGACACATTCCTAACGCACGCTATGCACACCTGGATGAAGATCTCTCTGGTAAGGTCATTCCTGGTGCCACGGGGCGGCATCCGTTGCCGAGCATTCCCGGAATCACGGCGCGGATCGCGTCGTGGGGAATCGAGTCACGCACGCACGTCGTTGCCTATGACAAAGTCACGGGTCCGTTCGCGGCCAGATGCTGGTGGATGTTGCGTTGGCTTGGGCATGAACGCGTAAGCGTTCTGGATGGTGGCTATGCTGCATATCACGCGGCGGGTCTTCCGATTGGCGTTGCTGAAGCCCCAACAAGATCCGCGACCTTCACCGCTGATGTGCAACATGCCATGGTGGTTGAGGCGGACGAAGTGGCATCTCTGGCCGCTGATGCGACAGCATGTCTCGTGGATTCACGCGCTGCCGAACGTTTCCGTGGTGAGATCGAACCGATTGACCCGATCGCCGGTCACATACCGGGGGCGGTCAATCTCGATTTCGCGACCCATCTTGGTGAAGACGGCACGTTCCTTCCGGTTGACCAACTGCGATCAAACCTGGAGCGAGCTTGGGGTGGGAAGAGTGCCAAAGACGTGGCATTCTACTGTGGTTCCGGTGTGACCGCTGCCTTTAACATCCTCGCGGCGAACCATGCCGGACTTGGGATGCCGCGGCTCTACCCGGGCTCGTGGAGCGAGTGGATCACCAATCCTGATCGCGCCGTCGCTACGGGCGAGTGAAGCGGCTACGAAAAGAAGTAGGCTGCCGTGGCAATCGCGGCGGCTGCAGCAACGATGGTCAAACCGATCTTGATCCAACTGTAGGGGCGGTCGCCCTGAACCTCACCCGTGCCGGCATTGATGACAACCTGATAGGGTTTGTCATTGTAGCGATACGTCAGCATCCAGACCGGAAGCAGAAGATGCTTGTACGTAATGGCATCATGCGATGTGTGAAAATAGTGAACGCGTTGGACGTCGCCACCGATACGCGACCGTGTTTCTGCCATCAAGCGATCGTCCATGATGTTCGTTGCACGGACACAGCCCTCGTCGAGTTGCACGTCGTAGGTCCGCGCGAGAAAACCCGCCAGCGCCTCTCGATTGAAAGGAATGCTTGACTTCAATGGCCACGGTTCAAGTGCCCGCAGCCGATCGTCGGGTAGTCCCTGGCCGGCTACGACCAATATGTCATCAAAGAAACGCTGAAACTCACCCGACGCAGGATACCACCTTGTCTTACGGACACGCCGTTTGTTCTTGCCGCTGCCGACGGTGACGTAGTAGTGCTCGCCACGTTGACCTTCGTATTTGCAGTAAGTCAAGGAGTCGAATGTCCAGTAGGGAAGATAGACGCCGGCGAATTCGCCCGAGATGCCGCGTTTTTGGAAGTCCGTCGGGGCGAACCAGAGTGACTTGACCCATGCTGCTAGATTTTCCTGCGCGGTGTCGCGCGAGATCTGAAACGGTAGGACGGCGTCGACAGGAATGCGATGCTCAGCCTCATGGACGCTTTCACGCTGAAGCGGCGTGCCGCAATAGACACAATGGCTGCTGGTCAACGTGCCGGTAAAACGAAGGGTGCCGCCACAGGCTGAGCAGTTGACTTCCGAGCAGCCGATCTCGTCGTTTCGTCCCTGTTCGCGAAGACGTGCCATCCGACGGGCGGTGTCGCGGTAGTCATTCTCGGTAATCGACCGGTCATCCTGGCGAAGCGATTTGACGAATCCGCAATAGGTGCACTTGAGCGACTGGGCACCGATGTGGAACTCCAGGTCGGCACCACAGCTTTCGCACGGAAAAACCCGGCTTTCGCCTTGGTCCCTGGATGGACTTGTGTTTTCGGATGAGCCTGACTGCCCCGATGAACTCGTGTTTCCGTCTTCGGCAAGGGGATCGGTGTCGGGTATATTCGAGGTTGAATCTGACATGACGCGGAAGTCCGTTCGGCAAGCCGATAAGACGCCATTCGAGATTGATTAACAGGGGGCCATCAAGAGATGACGCTTCGCATCTTGACCAAACGATCGGCCGACTCAGCCCATGACAGCAGGGCGGCTACATCATACCCGCTGATCCACGTGCCGTGGTCATTGCAGGTTTGAATGGTGATTCCACCACGATCGGTCAAGTGCCGTTGCTCCAGGCAACGATGGCACACGGGGCAGTCATGACAGCTCTCTGCGCTGGTCTCACGTTGACCGAGGTAGCTGTACATCTCTTTAAGATCGGCATGTTCGGATCGCGAGACGTGCTGCGCGTAGTGTTGCAACACGGCTTCGAGCTCGCCCGGATCAAAGAACATACCGCGGCAGGAACCACAGCGTTCGATGAAAAACGCGGTGTCACCAATGCCAAGATCGATCGATTGCATGCGTTCGTGACACTGCGGACAGGCACGATTGTCTGATCGCCGGTGTTGATTGTTGGGCGTGGCGTGTTTGCGGCCGTTTACCGATGCACCGCACTTGGTGCAGTACGTTGCAGAAGGTGAGAGCATCGTTGAGCAGTAAACGCACTTCATGGTGAACCCCCAGGTGCCGAGGAAACGCCCGTCTCTGGTCTTTCATCGGTTGTTTGGTCAGCCGGCCTCGAATTAGAAGGAACCGCGCGAATCATTGTATTCCATTCAATAGCGAGAAAACGAGCGAATCTTTCGCGCTATTCCAGATTTTCTCGCGCGGGGCCCTCCTGGGACGCTGACAGGCAGTCGCCGTTACGCCGATGGCGGTGGGGCCGCCGGTGGCGGTGGCGGCGTCGACGCTGCGAAGTAGCCTGTCAGCCCGGGAACCTGTCCGGCAGGCATCCATCCGCTTGATCCCGGCGTCCAGACCATTGTCGCTGCGTTGATTTCACCGCGGTT
>JBMYUM010000273.1:0-5785 GCA_049605375.1 Phycisphaerae bacterium
CACCTCCGTGCCATCATCGAACGGCAGGTCAAAATTGAACGCCATACGGGTTATCCGCTTCGAGGACGGGAATTCGTTCCACCAACCCCCATACATACCGCCCTTTGTCCGTAAAAAAAAGAGCCGCCCCCGTAATCGAAGGCGCTCTCATCCTTCGCCGGGGGCGGTCGTCGTACGTTATGAGGTTTTGGCTCTCGCGGCGCAGTCCGCCTCTGAGGCTATTCTGCCTTTTCGGCCAACAGTTTTTCGACCATCGTGACGATCTTGCTGTCCTGCGGGCCGGTCATGGGCTCAAACTTCGCCACAACCTCACCCTTGCGATTGACCAGATACTTCTGGAAGTTCCACTTCACGTCACCGGCAATCTCTTTGTTATCGTTTTTCGTCAGGTAGGTGTAGAGCGGACACATGTCCGATCCCTTCACCGAGACCTTCGAAAACAGGTCAAACGTGGCGCCCTTGTCATTGCGGCAGAAGGTCTTGATCTCAGCATCCGAACCCGGCTCCTGTCGACCGAAGTTGTTGGCAGGAAATGCCAGAACCTTCAGGCCCGGGCCCTTGTACTTCTTGTACAGTTCTTCGAGTCCTTTGTAGTTCGACTTCGTCAAGCCACACTGGCTGGCAACGTTGACGATCAGAACCACGTCACCCTTATACCGCGAGAGCGATACCTCATCTCCGTCAATATCTTTGACTTTGAAGTCGTAAATCGACTTCGCCTTGGTCGCCTCAGCCATAGCTGCGCCTCCTGAAACCAGCATCGATGCCAGTACGAGTACGGCCTGCATCATCTTGTTCATAACTATCTATTCTCCAAAATCAAAAGCTCAGCCTGCTCCCGCTCCCGGCAACGCCTTCTCCCGACCGGGACGACGCGAAGCATGAATTTGAACGACCCGTCGCCGTGCGACGACAACTCATCCAACGACGAGCAAAGCTACAAAATAATCCACCGATCGACGAACTTCGAACGCCGATCACCGAATAGTATGGGTGATGACTGAAAATGCGTAGGTTGCCATCCGGGACATATTCGCGTCAAAATGGCCCCCGGATGCCCAACACGGCCCCAACGGAACCGTGAACGCACGAAAAAGGCCCCCGCCGTCGGGAAGAATCAGGATGAAAACCGAACGCTGGACCCCATGGATGGTGATTACGCTGGGTTGGCTCTTTCCACGAACCGCCGGCGAGCGCACCGTCCATTTCCGCACCGGGGCATACATTTTCATACATCTGCTGGGCCTGGTGCTCACGTTTGGCCTGATATCCGTCATGGCGTCGATCGGCGACGGCGGTCATCCGCTGGAAGCGTTGGAATCACTCCTCAATGCCTGGATCGAAGCACCGTTCGCGGTGACGCTGGGCATGCTGGGTGTCCTCCTGATGATTGAACTCGCGTTCCTCGTCGCTTCCGTCATTTTCGCGCCCTGGGGCGCACAAGATGAACCGCTGTGGCATAGCATTCGCTGGTCGCACAAACGACTCTGGCTCGCCACGATTTTTGCGGCAGTTCCCGTGATCCCCGTGGGGTTTGCACCGATCGCCATCGAAGCGGCCGGAGATGCCCTCGTCGTTGACGAACTCGGTCCGCGGCCAGTTCATCCGAGCCGACTTGAACCACCCGATCACTCTGATCCCCAAAGCGTGCAAGCGTATGAAGAGGCATGGCAGGAACAATGGAGAAAATATATAGACTACAGAGCTCAGAAGAGGCGCCTGCTACCAGCGTTCTTCAATGAACCCGATCCGTGGCTGTTCATGCTCACCAATCTTGCGATCGCCTGGTTCGTGTGGTCCGCCATGCGGACGATCGGGGCCCACCGCCCCTTCCAGCAAACGGAACATGAACCCAACTGCGAGCAGTGCGGATACAACCTGACCAGCATGCCCGATGACGCAGCATGTCCCGAATGCGGTACCGCCGTCAGCGCTTCACTGCCTGGCGACCACCGTACGGGGGCATCGTGGGCGCGACCGGCCGGAAGCCTCGAGCGACTCCTGCGATCATGGTTTCAGACCGCCGACCACGTCATCCGAAAACCGGCGGACTTTGCGAGAACTCTCCGGACGCGTGACGTCTGCCCGGCCTACCGCTCATTCCTGCTCGGCAGCCTGCTGATGATCGGCGCCATCGCTCTAGTCTCCTTCCTTACTGTGGGTGTCATTGAATCCACACGACAGAACGCCGATGATATCATCTTCGTCATTCTTGTGATCGCTCCTCTTCTGGCCATGATGGCAATGATCTGCAATTTCGTGCAGGTGATGGTCGTGGCGGCAGGAATCGGCCTCTACCGATCGATTCGATCGCGACGAAACCTGTTCCACGGCACCGTTCAGGTCGCCGCATACGGCAGCGCATTCCTGGTGCTATGGGCCCTCATCTTCGTTGCGTTCATGGCCCTGAGTTATTTCCTTCAAAAGCTGGGCTTGCTGGACGCCATGGCAGATGCCACCGACACCGAAGCGGGTTTCTGGGTCGGTGTCATCAACCTACCGCCCAATATCATCTGCTTTCTCACCTACTTCATCCTGGTCATCCGCGGCACGGCTGAAGTACGGTTTGCCAATCGATGATTCGATAACCTTCCACCAAATCGGTACAATGTGGTTAGTGAATCGATGAACGGGAACGTGGAATGACCGACGCCGCCCGACCGTCAGACGGGGTAGCTTATGGCAACGGGAACCGGACAAATGCTCACACGCGGTGCGACTTGGAAACGACTGATGATCTGCGCTCTGGCTATCCTGCAGGCGACAATCGTTCCACCCGTCGTGGCGCAATCAAACCAGGCCGCCCAGAACCGACCTGCCCCTCCGCCGGGTGTGCTCCGCCATTGCGTGAACCTCATCGGTCAAAAGCGGTACGAACAGGCGCGATCCGTCCTGGAGCCGCTCGTCGAGCAGCATCCGGACTGGCCCCGCGCGCGATTCATTCTCGCACTCGCATGGCATAAACAGAGTCGTTACGAAGAAGCACGTACACACTTTGAACACGCAATCAGGCTCGATCCTAATGACGCGCAGGTTTATGTCTTCTACGGCTGGTGTCTCTATTATCTGGGCGAACCGGAAACGGCGCGAACCATGTTCGAGAAGTTTCTCGGCGTTCAACCCGAATACGATGACGCCCTGTTTGCGATCGCGTTGATCGACTTTGATGCCGACAAACTGGATCAAGCGACTGCAGGCTTCGAAAAGGTGATCGCGCTCGCCGTCGCGAATCGCCGAACATCCATGGAAGCCAAGAGCCGAGCCCGCCTCGCCGATGTCCAGATTCGCCAGAAAAAATTCGACGATGCCCGGAAGCAACTGAACGCGTCCATACGGCTGAATCCCGACAACTACGAAGCCTACTACAAACTGTCACGCGTGCTCACCAGACTCGGCGAGCACGATGCGGCCGAAGAAGCACTGAAGAAACATCGCGAAGTGAAGGAGCGAATCCGGCCAACCTCGCGCAAAGAAAGACGCCCCGATGGATAAGCAAGTACACTCCCAATACGGTCGCGTCGCCTCTGTCATGATGGTGGCGATCATACTCTTGCCGCCGATCGGGACCGCAGCCGAGATTTTCAACGACCACACGCAGCGCAGCGGCATCAACTTCTCCATGACCTGTGGCGGCAAGCCTTCCACGACAATTCTGGAAGTCGATGGTGGCGGCGTCGCCTTCATCGACTACGACAACGACGGCGACTGGGATTTGTTCTTTGCGAATGGTGCCACGATGGAGGCACCCGAAACAGGACCGGGTTCGCGGCTCTACCAGAATGATGGCCAGGGACGCTTCACCGATGTCACGAGTCAAGTCGGCATCGACCTGAAACGATGGGCGATGGGTGTGGCAGTCGGCGATGTCGACGCCGATGGCTGTACAGACATCTACGTTACGTGCTACGGCAAGAACGTGCTTCTCAAGAATGAGTGCAAAGATCCGAAGAACATCCGCTTTCGTGACGTCGCCATGACCGCCGGTGTCGACAACAAGCGCTGGGGAACGAGTGCAGCGTTCGGTGACATCGACGGTGATCACGACCTCGATCTCTACGTCGTGAATTATCTCGACTTCGACACGAAGAATCCGCCCGACACACGTGGGATGGTCTTCATGGGCGTTCCCGTCATGGCTGGCCCCGCAGGCCTCACCGCGCAACATGATGTGCTCTACCAGAATGACGGATCGGGTACGTTCAATGACATCACCAAGGCCAGTGGTGTACGACCTGACGAAGCCGGCTATGGGCTGGTCACCGCCATCTTTGATCTCGATGACGACGGACGGCAGGACATCTTTGTCGGCAACGACTCCAATGCCAATTTCTTCTTTCGCAACAAAGGCAACGCGACGTTCGAGGAATACGGCCTGTTCTCCGGGCTCTGCTGTAACTATGACGGCGCCACGCAGGCGACCATGGGGATTGCCGTTGGCGACGTCGATCGCAACGGCCTGCCGGACATCTTTACCACCAACTTTTCAAGCGATACGAACACGCTTCATCTCAACGACGGCGACGGCTTCTTTGAAGATCGCACGAGTCAGTACGGGTTGGCAATGATCAGTCGCCCCTACCTGTCCTGGGGATGCGGCTTCTACGACTTCGATACGGACGGCGATGAAGATCTGTTTATCGCGAGCGGGCATGTTTACCCTCAAGCCGACAAACACGCGATCGACTCGGACTACCTGCAGCCTCCGCTTTACTTCGAACGGCAGCGACAGCGCTTCGCGCGGAATACAACCGCAGGCAAGGCGCTCAAGCAAGTTTTTGCCGGTCGATCAACGGCCTTCGGCGACATCGATCAGGATGGTGACGTGGATATCGTCATGACGACGCTTAACGGTCCGGTCAAGCTACTGCGCAATGACGGAACGGACGGACGTTGCATGGTGGTGAGACTTGTGGATTCCGGTGGCAATTGTCATGGTCTTGGTGCAAGCGTGCAGATTGACTCGTTGGGCGTGAAACAGAAGCGGTGGATACACGGCGGCAGCTATCAGTCGGCCAACGCGTCCGATGCTTATTTCAGCTGGCGGTCGAAAGCCGATCCGGCCGAGATGCAGGCCACCGTACGCTGGGCTGATGGTGAGAAACAGACATTCAAGGGCTTGCTGCCATCTCACCTGAATGTTCTTGTCCGAAGTTCCGGCAAATCGATAACTGAGAAACTCAAGCCGCGTAACCGGTACCTCGAAGACGTGAATTGAGCACCGCGGTATGCTTGAGTCACGGTGCCATGCCCAAGCACTCTAGAAAAGCGTGCCATGCTTACCACCCGCTGCAGGCGGGAGTAAGCATGCTCTAAAGTAGCCCACTCGACATCCCAGAGAACACAGTGCCATGCCCAAGTCCCCCGAGCGTGCGAAGGGGCGCGGGCATGCTCAACGCTCATAATCGAGATCACTCGCCAATCGAGGCCAGCGGATCGTGTGCCGCATGGCTGTCACCGGCCGGATGCGCCAGTTCGTGATTCTCCGGCTCGACGTGCGTTAGAACCTGAACACGTTCTTCCGGGAACGCCGCAATCAATCGCTTTTCGACCTTCAGTACGCGCTCATGTGCCTCGTCTGTTCGGAGCTCACCCGGTACGAGCACATGCACTTCGATCCATAGCTCTTTGTGAATCTGTCGGCACCGCAGTTGATGAAACCCTGACAATCGCCCCTCTGCGACCGCCTCCTGGAGAATCTCATTGATCCGACGCGACTGCTTCGGATCCATTTCATCCATGAGACCGCGAAACGACTCACGAATCAGACCGTAGCCTTCCGACATGA
>JBMYUM010000274.1:0-5752 GCA_049605375.1 Phycisphaerae bacterium
CCACCACCGGTTCCGGTGCGGCAAACAAATAGTCGCGCAACCGAGCACAACGAATATCAATCGGATTTTTTTTCTGACTTCGAACGACTGTTGGTGTCGGATAGAATATGGTCAGGAAAGGATCGATGTCTTCTCCCCCTCGCCATCCTGAATAGTGATTCCCTTGAGCACGGAGTGCCAACCATGAAATCCAACCTGATCACAGCAACGATGCTAATTATCTCCGCCGTACTGACACGGCAGCAGGCACAAGGGCAGGACGTTCCATGGGTCGCCTTCCAGGATACGCAATCGGCCTCCCTCTGTGACGTCATCAACGCCGCCAATATTGAGCTCGTTCTTCTCGGCACCACGAGCGAACTTGTCGCCGTATCAGGCGCTGACACCATCATCGACGGAACATTCGTAAACGAAAACAACCAGGTGTTCTTCAACAACCAACCCGTCGGCACACTCGCGTTCGACACCGACGCCGATGGCTTCCGAACCCTGTGGTGGGTGTCACTGACCGGACGGGTCATCGCCGTCGACGGGTTTGACGGTACACCGACCGAGTCAGACGCGTTCCCCAGCGATTTCGAAAATGTACCCTGCGACGCCTGCGAATTCTGGGATGACCAGAGCGTTTGCCAGATAGATGTGACCGATCCGGACATCAATCTCGACCTGTGTGGTCTGATTTCAGGCTCCACACTCGCACTGACCATGCTCGGCCTGACAGGATTGAAGATGAGGCGACGCTTCGGCATCAACCCGTGAACAACGCCGACGCCGACCAATCAAAAACCCAAAGCAAAACGCACAGGAACGACTTTTCGAAGGGAAGTTGATTTGCTGACGCCGCCTTGACGATCTATACTGAAAGGACTCAGGTTGAGATTCACAATCCTTCTACAGAATCGCTTACATTGATCGAAACAACAGCCATCCTGGCAGACGTGGATTTCAGCGATACGATCCGCAACCTTCTGAACCGGGCGCTCGATAATCCGCTCGTCTCGGTCGTCGAATTCCTCCTGATTGGTACCGTGATCTATGCCGCCCTGCGATGCCTCCAGGGCACACGCGGAGCACGACTCATTCGCGCCGTGCTCACCATCCTGGCCGTCAGCTTTGCCGTGGTTCGACTCATGGCCGCGCAACTCCGCTTCGAGAGAATTAACGCCCTCTACCCCTACTTCCTCCTCGGTGTGTTCCTCGTTTCGCTCGTGGCATTCCAAACCGAACTTCGCCGACTCCTCCTGCGTCTCGGAGAGGGCGGCTGGCTCGACTACTGGATCAAGGAACCACCGTCCACTGTCGATCCGATCGTTCGTGCCGTAGAACGACTCGCCAAGAGAAAAGTCGGCGCACTGATCGCTATCGAGAGAACCACCGAAGTCGGTGCCGTTCTTGAATCCGGTGTTCGACTCGATGCCCACGTGTCAGCGGAACTGATCGAGACGATCTTCCAGCCGGGAACCCCGCTCCACGACCTCGGCGTCATCGTTCGCGGCGACAGACTGCTCGCAGCCGGTTGCCAGTTCCCGCTGGCTGAATCCGACGAGGTCGACCGATCGCTGGGTAGCCGCCATCGCGCCGGCGTCGGTATGAGTCACGAAGCCGACGCCGTCGTCATCATTGTCAGCGAGGAAACCGGTGCCATCTCACTCGCCGTTCGCGGAATCTTGCAACGAGCCGTCACACCGGACAAGCTCCGATCGCGACTGATCAGCGAGCTGACGGCCGGACGAATCGACGATCAAAATGCGCACGGCGAACCAGAACGAAACGCAGCCGCTCCACCCGACGAAAAAGCCGAGGGCGATGTCAAGCAATCACTGGCTCTAGGAAAAGCCGCCGATGGAACAAGTCAAACTGCTTAGCATGACATTCATTCTGACCGCACTGGTGTGGGCGAGCGCCGACACCCTTGTCACCGAAACCACGACCGTCAAAGTGCGGATCGAGCTGCAGGAACCCGATGACGTCATCAAATTCAGCAATCAACAGGAACAACGATCGGTGTCGGTCACGCTGGCAGCCGCAAGCAAAACCATTGAGTTCCTGAGAAATGAAGCGCCGATCGCCGTCCGATTGACCGCCAATGTCGAACAGACCGGCAAGGTCAACCTGTTCGTCGACCCCACGCAGCTCAAACGATCCATGGAAGAGGCCTATCCGGATCTCGATCGAATCGCGATCTCACGAATTGAACCGCCAACCATCGAGGTGACGGTCGACCGCCTCGTCAAAAGACAGGTACGCTTCACCACCGATACGCTCACCATGAGCTACGACGCACCACCGCTGATAACACCAAAGACCGAGTACCTCTGGCTCCACGAAAGCCTTGTGGACAGTCTTCCCGAAGCCGACGAATCTCTCTCAGTTGATATATCCGAAGACGTTGATCGCCTGTTTCGCGACAGCCCCCAGGGGACGGAACAAGATCGCGTTCTGCAACTCGACACCAGGGAGTTCGGCGAACACGCCTACTTCGATACCCCCAACATCAACATCAAAGCGACACTCAGCCCGCAGGAGATAACCCAGGTTCTGGAAACCGTGCCCGTTCTGCTGGCCGTCAGCTTCGATAACTTCGATCGCGCCTACAAGCCGTTCGAGCCGGATGGCGCCCCCATGCAGATCGTGACCACAAAAATCACGGTCAAAGGCCCACCCGCCGAAGTTGCAAGCCTCGTCCGCGGCGACACCCGCGCCTTCGGTGTGATCCGACTCAAAGAAGATGATCTCAATTCGCTGGCAACCGCCAGTGGATTTGAGCCGGAATTCTACCTGCCACGCGGCATCGAACTCGTCGGAAAACCAGACACCATCGAATTCAGGCTGGAAGAGGTAGTCCGCACCGAAACAACACCCTGAGAACCGCAGCGACGATGACGCCTGCGCGAACGCGCCCCACCGCACGCGTACGCCATAATCTGCATTCGCAAAAAAACCGAATTAGTGGGTTGACCCCAAACCGGGGATCCATACTATATCCCTTGCGGTGACAATACGTGCAGGGAAACACCCGTTCCCATTCCGAACACGGAAGTGAAGACTGCACGGCCGATGGTAGTCACATGGCGAGAGTAGGTGATTGCCGCATTTTTATACCCGCCTTCATGGCGGGTATTTTTTTGCGCACACCAACCAGCAGCCAATCACAAACCTCGTCCCGATCCTCCCCATTCCCACGTTCCCAGCCCTGAAATCAACGATCACACCGATGCCTATCCAATGTGCCACCCATAGGAAGGCGATCGCCACATCCAAGCATGAAAGTCAATTTAGATAAAATGGGAATTTAGGAGAGCCGCCGAACGCCCCACTGCCCGATAAATCTGACAGGCACGGGCAATGACCGGAACAAATGGAAACCGGATGCCCGAAAGCTGAAACCGCAGCGAGGGATCGCTGCTACAACGACGAGACGACGTACGCGGTACGTCTCAAATGTGTTTGATGGGATGCGAGTTCGCGGCGGAAACCGAAAGCCCGGCTCATTCCAAGACAATGGGAGCACGTCATGACGACGACAACGATTTTTGACACCATCCTTGGCGGCATTATCCCGCTGATCCTCCAGATTGTCCTTGGCCTGTTTACCGGTGGACTTGTCCTCTAACCGAATGCAGACCCTGGTCAACTCTCTTGCTTTCGACGATCTCGCCCTCCGCCCCCCACGGTGGGCGAGAGACTCGAAGGTGACTCCATGACTGGCTCCAGCCAGCCAACTGAAATCCCTCCATCAAAAGTACCGCCCTCAAAATCGTCAGCGACCGAACGAAAACGACAGGCCATCAGTGCGCCATCGCCAGCAGCAACTCGCTTCCACGCTCGATTACGTCGTTCGGAACCGCATAGCTGATGCGGAAGTGAGAATCGCGTGCGCTGAACACCTCACCAGGGATGGTCAGCATGTTCCGCCGAATCCCCTCCTCAACAAACGCCGTCGCATTGGGATACGCCTCCGGAACACGCGCAAACAGATAAAACCCACCGCCGGGACGCACGAAGTCGTAGGTGCCTTCCAGACGTGACGCCAGCAGATCGCGCTTCGCACGGTAGTTATCAATTTGCGGCGTCATATCAACATCCAACGCCGCCAGCGCTCCCCACTGTGCAGGCTGAGGCGCACAAACAAACGTATATTGCTGGATCTTCGCCATGGCCGTGATGATCTCTTCCGGCCCGGCCGCATACCCCATGCGAAGACCGGTCATGGCATATGACTTTCCGAACCCGCGGAGCAGAATCGTCCGCTCCGGTGCATAGCTGGCAGGGCTGGGATTGGCCCCGTCATAAGTCAGCAGGCAGTAGATTTCATCGCTGACCAGCAACACATCGTGTTCGCGAGCGAGCGCACTCAACGCCCGGACATCTTCGTCACGGTAAACGGTACCGGTCGGATTACTTGGCGAACAACAGAGAATCATCTTGGTCCTGGGCGTGATCGCCTCGCGAATCGCCTCAATATTCAGCTGGAAATCGTCGTACAGATCCACCAGGACCGGCGTGCCGCCCACAAGGCGCACCAGGTGAGGATAGGAAACAAAGTAGGGATCCATGATGATGACTTCATCACCGGGATTGATCAGCGCTTGGAACGTCAGAAGCAGACCGCCGGACAACCCGGAAATCACGAACACGTCGGGGTCCCAATCAAATTCCGCTTTCAGGTCCGCGACAAGGCGTTCACGCAAGGGGGGAATACCGCGCGTCACCGTATAGCCGTTGCGGTCTTCCTGGACCGCCTTGACCATGGCTTCCTTAATCGGCGCAGGCACGGGGAAATCCGGCTGCCCGATTGAGAAATTGATGGGGTCCTTCAACGTCGCACCAAGATCGAAGACCCGGCGAATTCCTGACGATCCGATCCCGTGAATATGGTCGGCGATAAACTTCTCGGCATTCATGCTGAAACTCCCGACGAACGCAAGACTGTTAAGCGTTTCCGCGTGGGCAAAAAAAAACCGCTGGAAAGCTAGTCCAGCGTAACGCACTGCAAGCCAATAGCTCGAATCCTTGCTTGCTGTCGTCATATTCGTTGTTCTAGCCACAAAGAAGCCCGAAAACCCGAATCGTAACGTGATCGCCGAAAGACGCCAATGGTTCGCGAATGGGTTGCGAATGGGCGCCTTTTTTGTCGCAATAATGTCGCAATCGATCCCCTTAGTTGTTCCAGATTGCGCGCTTCAGTCGTACGACTGCGCTGTTGATTTTCCGATACACTGTTCGGAGATGCAGGTTGGAAGCGAGTGCAACTTCTTCAGCCGATTTCCCATCAGAAATATACAGCAAAACAAGTGCTCGCTCAGTGGAAGAAAGGTCTTCCAACTCGCTTTTGAGTGCTTGCAGGGATTCGATCGTTCGAGCAATCTCAGACGGCCATTCGCCGTCATGTGAAACGGTTTCCATCAGACTGTTCTGGGACGACGCCAGCTTCTTTCGGACGTGGCGTTTCATTTGGTTCCGCGCTTCGTGAGCCATACGCGTCATCGCCAACGCTGGATCGATACCGATATAGTCTTCGATATTCAGGAAGCACCTGCACAATACGTCCTGCCTAATCGCCTCAACGTCCAACCCGCTCGCACGAATACGAAGAAATCTCCCCAGATCCGGCTGCAGCGACAAAACCATCTTCATGGGCTCTGCAATCCACCAGCCCGATTCTCGAAAACCGATCACGCCCTTACTTTTTATGATGGCGTGAGTTATCGTCTTTGCGTGAGCAGTTCTATCTCCAGCCAAAATAGGGAAA
>JBMYUM010000275.1:0-5722 GCA_049605375.1 Phycisphaerae bacterium
GTGTTACCGATGTTCTTTCTTCAGCTTGTGGTGTCTGAGCCGAGCTCCGCTCTTTCCACGACACTTTCATTCATTCCGCCGATGACGCCGTCGATCATGATGGTTCGGCTGGTTGTTCCACCGGGCATCCCGGTTTGGCAACCGGTGGTTGGGGCGTTGCTTGTCGGCGGTTCTGCCTTGCTCTGCGTTTGGGCGGCCGGGCGCGTTTTCCGCGTTGGCATACTCATGCAGGGGAAGGGGGCGTCGGTTCAGCAGATCGTCGGCTGGGTCCTTGGTCGCCATTAAGGATCTCGTGGATGTTTGCTAGCGGCGGTCGGTTTCAGGCCGATCCGCCGCGGTATTGTCAAGAATTGTGGAAGATTTGCGTTGACTTATCGGTGCCAGCGGTTTATTCTTTGGGTAGAAAAACTGAATAATTGTCGGTGGGACGAGTGGGCTTGGTATTCATCATAGCGTTCCTTTTAATATCTATATCCATTCGCTAGATCGCAATCCTATTTGTCTCATAAACTTTCCAGACGCCTACCGACCAGTCTGGCCTCACAACCGTAGTGATACGGCTTGTTGGTTAGATTATGCCTTACGATTCTCGGATCTTGAGTAGAAGGCTTAATCTGCGCACGCCAGGCAACCCTAGTTTAGCAATTGAATAATGGCATCCCTTCGCTTGAGCCTGTCTTAAGCGAATTTGTGAGAGGCCGTGAGTCCGGTCGCGTCTGCGCTGAGTGAGCAGGATCCGGACAGCACGGGAGTTTCACTGTGTGCCCACACCTCCTGAAGTCCCGGTGTGCACGCAGATATAAGTGAACGTCGGACTGACGCGTTTGTGAGACGTTTCTAATGTGGCTGGGGAGCCAACTTCGGAAGCGACGAATTCACAACTAAAGCTGGCCTTGGGGGCAACACGCCTCTCACACCACCTCCCGTGGGATGATCTGTCAGCTCGGCGTTCACTTCTTGGCATTTTCGATCGTCGCCGCGCTGGTGGCTTCTTCGCTCTCTGAGCCACCAGAGCGGCCGACTATCGACACTATTTCGACACACCATGTCGACGACCGCTCCGGTCCAGCAAACCCCGAAAGAACGAATCTGTGACATGGCAAGTACGCAGGCAGCCATTGGTGATGGGGGACTGTGTAGCTACTGCTGGTTGATTCGAAGTCGTGACGATCAGGCAGATGCACGGGTGCGAACATCACCCGATTTCAACGATTGGACCCAGTGTTTCATGGCCGCAAATTCACTTCCCCATGCAGGCGTCAATCGTTGTTTCAGAAAAGCCCCGTAGAGTGCATCCAATGCCTCCGAAAAGAGGCGCATCTGCAGGAATCGATGTTCGGCTATCGCTAACGCATCACCCTCTTCCAACGCCGGGATCACGAGGCCTGAACAGGTGAATCGCGGGCCATCGAGATTCACTTGCCACTCACCAGCCCGAGAGGCAATCAGAAAGCCGGCACGGCGGGGCGTCTTCCCAATGGTCAGTGCTGCTTTTGCTTCTGGCGAACGAACCGGAGCATCGTTCAGAATACTGTCGCTCCCCGACAGTTCGAAGCAGCATGAAAGGTGCAGGTTACGAGCGAAGGTTACACTGATTGATTCCTGATCGCTGATGGACACCTGGCCTTCGCGTACCTCAAGGACGTACCACAGCCAGGTAAGGAATTCCCAGCCAAGAAAGTTCCGATCGGTTCCATCAAAAGGAGTGGTGTGTTCCTCGATCGGGCAGTCGACAAAGTAGGATGGCTCCGCGTCTTCAAAGGAGCGTTGATCGCCGCGAAGAGCCGCAATGCGATACGCCACTTCTTGAGAATCTGCCGGGGTTAACGAAATCCCCAGTGTTTCCTTCAGTAATTGCATGAAACGGTCACCGACCGCGCTGCTGTTGTTGCCCAGGTAGATCTGGCGATGCTCAAGATCGATCAGAACGGGGTACGCTGCGGAACGCCGAAAGTTACCTTGTCGTGCTTCCAATTCGGCACGCCGGACAGCGGCTTCCTTGGCGAGTCGGCGCTCTTTCTTGCTGAGAAACTCCCTGCCGGACTCTTCCAGCATGGTTTTCTCTTCCATCAGGCGATAGGCCTTGACCACGTTGGCCGGCGCGCCCGTTCGATCGAGGCGAAAGCCCAGGTGGAGAAACGGGCCCATGGCAAATTTCTCGGTCGAAGAGAAATCGGTATCGAAGATATGGGCGGGAGTCACCCAGCCGCTCTCAATGCCATCGGTCGTTTCGTAGCCGTGCTTTCCAAAAGCGTGGGCGGCCAGCTTGCCGCACATTTCATCATCACACTCGCGAGCCAGCGGACCTTCGATATAGAAGCGACGGAAGGAGATTGAGCCTGACAGGAAACCCATAACGACATCCTTGTTTTGCTGAGCCTGAAGATTGATTGGATTCGCCGCTGACATCCGTACCGGCGAACCAAGCAACCTATGAGGCACCAGGTGGGAGGTCAAGAATCTGTCGCGGGCAGGCGACTGTGATTAAAAAAGCGGCGCTCCGCTAAACTCCTTCTTTGGAAGGGGCTAGCGGAAACGCCGCTCAAGATTCACATTTTTCTAGGGCCGCGCCGGCTCGTTACCGGAATACCTCTTCTGCCTTCAGAATACTGACTCCCTGATCTGTGAATCGCAGCGGCAGCGTCTGGATGGCTGCATCTTCTCCCGCAAGTTCCGGCTTGGGCGTGTTGTACTGCAACGGTGACGACTGGTTCGAGATCAGGCGTTGTTTCAAGTCGTCCGCATCGCGCGTGACAAAAATGAACTGCAGATTGTCCGTTTGCAGGTACTTGCGAATGACACGATTGACGTCGTCAACAGTCAGCGACTTCAAATTCCGGCGAACATACTCAGGGAAGGCATCCGTTCCATAGAACTTGCTGTCCATCGCGTAGCCGAGCTGGCGCGACTGTGTCTGGGTCAACAAGCTGACAAACTTGTTGAGGTAGTTACGACTCGCCTCAAAGTCTGTCTTGGACATGCCATTCTTGATCAGCTGGTCGATTTCGTAGATCGCCGTTCGGGTAGCGAAGTGGGCGTCGTTGTTGCTGCGAAGTGGTCTGACCCAAACCTGGAAGATCTGTGCCTGACGACCAAGGTTCGCATCGGGATAAAACTGGAACATGCCGCGTGGGAAATATTCGATGTAGGCATAGTTCCCGTAATTCATGCCGCGTACTTCGCGAATACGCTGGAACAGATGGCTGTTCGTGCTGCGGTGCTCACCAAGCCAGGAGCGAACGAGCCACAACGCGGCCCAATCTTTATCGCCACGTTTCACCGAAATGGGGTAACCAAACGAGACGGCGACACCAGGCGTCGGCTTCTCGACGATCACGGCTTCATGCCCTGCGGGTAACGAGGCTGACGTCAGCTGAACATTGCTTCGTTTGCCTCGTGGCAGCGTCGCAAGGTCCTGGCGAAGGTCGTTCACAAAGCTCTTCTCATAACTGCCGGCAAGCCCCAACGTCAGGTTTTCGACAGTGAAGTATTTCTTGTAGAAGCCTTTGACATCATCAAGCGTGATGGATTCGATGTCATCAATCGCGCCAAGCGTGAGTGTGCCGTAGGGATGGTCCGGCCCATAAATTGATTCGTACAGCAGCTCTTTCCCGAGTTCTTCATCATTATTTCCGACGAGCCCGGTTTTGATGCGATTGATGGTCTGTTCCTTGATTCGATCCAGGTCTTCCTGCCGCCATCCCGGTGAAAGTAACTGATCGGTAACGACGTCATACCAGGTTGCGAGGTTGTCACGATGAACCATACCGCTGAGGCGTGTCATCTCTTTGTCGACCTGATTGCCAAATCCGGCCGCGATGGGATACATCGCTGCCTGCAACTCATCAATCGGGCGACTTTCCGAACCGCCATCCGTTATCATAGCCGCAGTCAGTGCGGCAAGACCCTTCTTTCCGGTCGGATCATCTGCTGCGCCGGTACGGAACAGGAAAGCCACGCTGATCAACGGCGAAGCGCCGCGATTTTCAACGAGCTCGATGTTAGCCGGAGTAACGGTTCGGCCCATCTCGGCAGCCATGGCATCAAGCGACTGCTCGTTATTCCAATTCGGCATCGTCTCGTCGGTTGCAAGCGTGATCGTCACCATGCGTTGATCAGTGAAGTATTCGTTCGTGTACTTGGTGATGTCGGCAGGCGAAACCTGGTCATACGTAGCAAAGAGGCGGTTCATCATTTCGGGATCGCGATCGAAATGGACATAGCGTGCCATGATGCTTCCAATGGAAGCCGTGTTGTCCATGCCCGCAGTGAACCCATAACGCAAGCGAGACTTGATACCGAGCAGATCGCTATCCTCGAGCATTTCTGTTCGAGCCTGCGCAAGCGTCTTCAGGATCGACTCGCGAACATAATCCGCATGAGCGATGTCGGTGACTCTTGCTCCGATGCTGAGCAAATAGGGGTCTTTCCTTTGTGCGAAACTCGCCCAGATCTGATCGGCTTTGCGTTCTTCGATCACCAGCTTCTTGTAGATGGCGGAGTTCTCTGAAAAGTAATGTTGTGCCATCAACTCAAGGGAGGGCATGGCCTTGTCAGTTCCATCGAAACCGGGCCCGTGGAACGCCATGACGATCCAGGGTTGCGTTGGCGATTCCCATTGAATGTGGTCGTACATCGGGCCGTCCGGTGCAGGCTCGGTGGGGATGTCAACGTTCCAGTTCCCACGTTTCCAGCTGCCCCAGTACTTCTTGACGAGGTTAAATGTCTTCTCCGGCTCGACATCACCACAGACGATCACGGTGGCATATTCCGGACGGTACCAGCGATCGAAGAAGGTCCGTGAGTACTCCATCTGGTTCGGCATATCTTCGATGTCGCGGAAGAAGCCCATCGTGGTGTGCTTGTAAGTATGCTCGCGATACGCAATGTCACGAAGTCGTTCGAAGAGCTTGCGGATGGGGTTGGAATAGTTCTTCAGGTACTCGCCACGCACGGCGAGAGCCTCGGTGCGGAACTGATCTTCGGAGTACTTGAGATTCTGGAAACGGTCCGCTTCAATCTCGAGGACTTTCTCAAGATCGTTCTTCGTGAACGTCGTGTGGTAGTTCGTATAGTCGTCGGTGGTGTAGGCGTTTTGATCCGCACCGGCGTTCTTCAAAATCTCGGAATAGACTTCCGGCGGGTACTTTTCCGTGCCCCGGAACATCATGTGCTCGAAAAAGTGGGCAAAACCGGATTTGCCTTCTTCGACCTCGTTTCGCGATCCCGTTTGTACCGGAATCTGCAACGTGACAATATCGGGGTAATCTGTTTTCACCACGATGACGCGCAGACCATTGTCGAGGTCTCGCATCAGGTAGGGGAGGTCAAATACCTTGGCACCGTCGGCACCGGATCGGTCGCCAAACAACGAAATGCCAGTTGAACCCGTGCCGGATTGGCATCCGAGTAAACTTGTTATCATCAAGGAAAGCGCCAACGGCGCAGCAGCGCGGTATCTCATTTCAACTCCCCGGAAGTCACCATCGTGGTACGGATGTTCGCCGGCCGTCACGGTGCGGCCCGCAAACCGGAATCTGTACCACAATCCGAGCGTTTTGACCAGATTAAGGCGTGTTCAGGTCGTCGCGTGACCAGGGGGAGGTTCGACGGTGCCACGTGTTTGGCAGGGGCGTGCAGGGTGGGACTTGGTCCCCAGCATGTGGGGCGAGACGGCACAAGCAGACGCACTCGTTTGAGGTCTTTCTCGGAGACGCACGCC